>DASWKP010000180.1:0-3565 GCA_036396575.1 Longimicrobiales bacterium
GGATGGACATGGAGTACGATGAGCTCGACCAGGGGATGTACCTGGTGCGGAGCCGCGGGAACGGTGGCACGCCCATCGTCGTGCATCACTCGCCCCCGCTCCTCCTGCTGAGGGCCAAGGTGATGGACCTTCCCGAGAGCGGAGCCGACTTCAGCAAGCTCTTTCGAGTGCTCCTGGAGCTGAACGCTTCGGACCTCGTCCACGGCTGCTACGGGCTCGAGGAGGGAGAGATCATCATCTGCGACACCCTGGAGCTGGAGACCCTGGACTTCCACGAGATCCAGGCTTCGGCGGAGAGCTTGCAGTTGGCGCTGTCGGGGCACATCGAGCAGATCCGCTCCCTCGCTGGTATGGGCGGCGGGGACGCGATCGGGGGAGGGGGCTGACCATGGGCATCTTCGACAAGCTCTCCCGCGTCATCAAGTCCAACATCAATGACCTGATCTCCAAGGCCGAAGACCCGGAGAAGATGCTCAATCAGGTCATCCTGGACATGCGGGACCAGTTGGCCAAGGCCAAGCGGGAGGTGGCCGCCGCCATCGCCGACGAGCGCAAGCTGCGCTCCCAGCTCGACGAAGAGGTCAAGCACGCCCGGGAGTGGGAGAACCGAGCCATGCTGGCGGTCAAGGAGGGCCGGGACGACCTGGCCAAGCAGGCCCTCCTTCGCCAGCAGGAGCACGCCGAGCGGGGCGCCGCTCTGGACTCCACCTGGCGGGGACAGGCGTCGGAGACGGAGAAGCTCAAGGCCTCCCTCCGGCAGCTCAACGACAAGATCGAGGAGGCCAAGCGCAAGCGGAACCTCCTCATCGCCAAGCAGAAGCGGGCGCAGGCGCAGCGGCGCATCCACGAGACCATGTCCGGTCTTTCCGACACGTCGGCGTTCGAGGCCTTCAACCGCATGGCGGAGAAGATCGAGGAACAGGAACGCCGGAGCCTGGCCGCCGTCGAAGTGGATGAGGCCCTGGCCATTCCCAGCCTGGAAGAGGAGTTCAAGCAGCTCGAGTCCGGGCCGGCCGGCGGGGGCGTGGAGGACAAGCTTCTGGCGCTGAAGCAGCAGATGGGGCTCATCGCCGGCGGCGAGCCCACGGCGCCCAAGCAGCTCGGTGCCGGGGCCGGTGCGGCTGGCACTGGAGACGAGGCCGAGGGAGCCGCCGGGGCGGAAGGTGGCATCCAGGAGGCCGAGTACGAGGAGGCCCCCGAGGGGGACGACTCGGTGCCCGAAGCCCAGCTTCTGGCCGAGTTCGAGAAGCTGGAGGAGAAGCGCGAGTAGTGAGCGCCGTCTACCTGGACGGCGAGGTCATGCCCGCGGCGGAGGCCAGGATTTCCGTGGACGACAGGGGTTTCCTCTTCGCCGACGGCGTCTACGAGGTGACCCCGGCCTACTCGGGGCGCTTCTTCCGGATGGAGCACCATCTGAGGCGCCTGAGCAGAGGCCTCCGCGAGCTCCGCATCGACTACGATCCCTCCGGCCTCCCGGGCGTGCACGAGAGGCTCCTGGCGGAGAACGGCCTCACGGCGGAGGAGGTCGCGTACGTCTACGTCCAGATCACGCGAGGGGCAGCCCCACGGTCACACGCCTTCCCGAAGAAGCCGGTGCCACCGACCGTCTACGCCTTCGCCCGGAAGTACCAGAGGCCCACGCGGGAGGTATGGGAGGCGGGCTTCACCGCGGTGAAGGTCCCGGACCGGCGCTGGGCCCGAGTGGACATCAAGACCATCCAGTTGCTGCCCAACTGCATGGCCCAGCAGGCGGCGGTCGAGGCCGGCGCCAGCGACGCCCTCCTGGTGCGGGACGGCATCGCCCTGGAGGGGGCTCACAGCAACTTCTTCGCCGTCCTCCAAGGGGTGGTCGTCACCCATCCGCTCACCAATGTGGTGCTGCCCGGCATCACGCGCGGCCTCGTGCTGGAGCTGTGCGAGGACCTGGGCATCCCGTGGGAGGAGCGGCCGATCCTGGTTGAGGAGCTGGATCTCGCGGACGAGGCCTTCTTCACGGGCACCACCACCGAGGTCCGCCCCACCGTGGCCATCGATGGCGCGCCCGTAGGGGACGGCCAGGTGGGTCAGGTCACCCGGCGCCTCTTCGTCGCCTTCATGGAATGCGTGGGGCAGGTGGCGGCGGAGGTCGGATCCGGGGCGTGATTCCCGGGTGGGGCCGCAGGACGACCCGGCGAGGATGGCTCGCGGCCAGGGTCGCCATGGTGAGCTGTCTGGCGGCGATGGCGTGTGTCCCGCCTCCCCTGGGGGAGCAGGCCTACGCGCGGGGCCGGCACAGGGTCGACTGCTGCGGGCGGGCCGATGAGCCGGTGGAGTTGACCTATCTGGGCGTGGGGGGGTGGATCATCCGTAAGGGGGAGTCGGCGATCCTGACGGCGCCCCTCTTCTCCAACCCGAGCTTCCTGGACACCGGCCTCATGCCCATCGAGGCGGATCCGGACCGCATCGACGCCCGCCTCCCCGACGTGTCCGATGTCACGGCCATCCTGGTGGGGCATGGCCACTACGACCACCTCATGGACGTGCCCTGGGTGGCGGAGCACAGGGCCCCCGAGGCGCTGATCTACGGCAACCGCACCGTGGCCCATCAGCTCGCGCCGTTCGGGCTGTCGGACCGGGTCCGCGTGGTGACGGACTCCGCCGGCGACGTGGAGCGGGCGGGGGCCTGGATCCGGGTGGGACCGGGCGTCCGCGTCATGCCCCTCCGGTCCGACCACGCGCCCCATCTGGCGGGGATGACCCTCTACTCCGGCGTGCGCACCCGCCCCATGGAGGAGAGGCCCCGCTCCGCCGAGGAGTGGCTCGACGGGGAGACCCTGGCCTACCTCATCGACCTCCTCAATGCCGATGGCTCCGTGGCGCTGCGCATCTACTACCAGGACGCGGTGGCGGCGCCGCCCTCGGGGCTCGTGCCGGAGCTGGACGACGGGATCGGCGTGGATGTGGCCATCGTCGTGCCGGCCACGTACGCCGAAGTGTACTGGCATCCTGAGGCCATCCTGGACAACGTCTCTCCTCGCCACGTCCTGCTGGCTCATTGGGAGAACTTCTTCCTGCCTCCAAGCCGCACGGCCGAGCCCGTGCCGTTCACGCTGCTCCCGGACTTCGTCGCCCGGCTGAAGCGGGCGTTGCCGGACGGCACCGCGTGGGATGTGCCCCTGCCGGGGACGGTGTTCGCGTTCAGGTAGGGTCGGGCCCGCCCGCGGGCGGCGTTCCACCCAGCGGGGAGTGCGTCACGGATAGATGAGCCAGCGGGCCCTGAGGGTCCGGAAGGTGGCCAGAGGCCCCTCCCAGGCACCCACGATCTCGTCCAGGGACACGTCCCGGTCGATCTGGTGGCGGAGGAGGTCCGTGCCCGCCAGCCGGTCGAAGTGGGCGGCCGCCCACTCCCAGCGGTCGCCGCTGGCGCGCCGGGACTCCAGGAGGGCCGCCACCGCCGCGTGGGTCGGATCGTAGGCGCCCGGGTCCGTGGCCACGAAGCGGACGCCGTGAATCTCCTCGCCTCCGAACTTGCCGTCCCCGGGGCCCTCGGGCGTGAAGCGCACGGCGTCGAAGCGGACGCCGGGAA
>DASWKP010000181.1:0-7871 GCA_036396575.1 Longimicrobiales bacterium
GTGAACGCGGGAAGTGTGGGGATGCCGTTCGCCGGCGTCGGTGCGTATTGGCTGCTGCTGCTGGGCCCCGCTGTAGAGCTGCGGCGGACTGAGTACGCCCTGGCCGCGGCGGCGGAGCGGATTCGGCAAAGTAGATATCCCCAGGCCGAGGAGTTCGCGACGCGGGACGTGCTCAACCCCAGGAAGGAGGCGGACGTCATTGGCGCGTTCCAGAGGATGGCGGTAGGGCACGAGCGGTAGGAAGGCGATTGCCGATAATCGCCCCATAGTGCTGGAATGGCTATCGTCGAATCCAGGGCACTCAGCTTTAGGGCCCGTCAAGGAATAACTGTTGCATTCGGGCGCCGCTGCATCGTGCGATACTGCGTCGCTCCTCCTCGCCGTAGGCCCTGCTACGCCTCGTCGTCGCTCCTTGTCTCCCACGCGCATCGACGCCCTCGGTGCGACACAGTTATTCCTTGACGGGCCCTTCAGAAGTACGTCGCGAACCCGAGCTGGACGCCGGCGGCGCGCGCCGTGGGGTTGCCGACGAAGTCGCGGGTCCAGTGGTAGCGGTAGTTGGCTCGGAAGACGGTGCCGGCGGTGGGGCGGAAGCTGAGGCCCGCCACCACGGCCGTCACGTCGTCCCGGATGGGGCGGCCGGTGGAGGAGAAGCGTCCGCGATTGTAGTCCACGCGCTCCAGTCGGAGCGCGGCAGCGAGCACGGCCGCCTCATAGCCCGCCAATCGGGGCCGCCACAGCGGTACCACCGCGTCCATGTGGGCGCCCCACTGGCGCTCCCCGAAAATCTCGGCCATGCCCGGTGGGACGTCGATTGAGGCGAAGGCCGCCTCACCCCGGAGGCGAGCGGGGCCCAGCTCCGCGGCCAGGTCCAGCGCGGCGATCCCCAGCCAACGGCGCGCGTCCACCTCCTCGCCCTCGAGTCTGAAAGAGTTGTAGTAGCCGCCGTAGTACGAAAGCCCTACCTCCCCGAGGCCCGGCCGCCGGACCGCCATGCGCCCCGAGACCGCCGGCGAGCCATTGTTGTCCTCTCCGAACTGCTCTTCGCTCTTCCCGGACGGAATGTCGGTGCGGCCCGTCTCGTTGCCCACCACGCCATCGCCCGGGCCGTTGGTCAGGTAGAGGTCCCAGGAGAGGAGGAGGCCCCCCGCAGTGCCCTTGCCGTAGACGCCGCCCCCGACCTCCGAGAGGGTCGAGGGGATGATGTCCGTGGACACGAGGGGCCGCTCCACGAAGTCCCAGCGGGGGCTGTCGTGGTTCTGATTGAGGTAGCCGATGGGCGGCAGCAGGATCCCGGCCCGGACCACGAGTCCCGGGAGGACCCGCACGTCCACGAGCGCGGTCTCCAGGGCGATCTCCTCGGTGCCGTGCTCGAACTCCAGCTCGGCCAGGAAGCGCACCCGCGAGGAAACCGGCGAAAACAGGAAGATATTGAAGCGCCGCAGCTCCATGGAGAAGCCTTCGGAGATGCCGTCCTCCGAAAACCAGTTCGTGTTGCCCTCCACGTAGCCGCCGATCGAGGTGGAGGCGACCTGCGCGATGAACGGACGGTCGTAGATGCCCTCCTGGGCGAGCGTGGTGTCGGGCTCCGTCTGCGCGGCGGCGGGCGGGCCGGCCGTCAGCATCGCCGCGAGGGTCGCCAACGTCACGATTCTCACCTCCCACCTCCAGTCAGCACGATGACGAGATCGTCGCCCTCAACGGAGACCGGGAAGCGCGTCAGCGGACGCTCCGCCGGGCCCTCCAGCACGCGACCCAACAGGTCGTACTCGCTGCCGTGGCAGGGGCACACGAGGCGGTCGCCCACGGGATCGGGTTGGCACCCCCGGTGGGTGCAGCGAGCCAGAAGGGCGACCCATGCCGCCCCCGCCTCCGCCCTCACGTACACGGGCCATTCCATCTCCGGGAGCTGAAGGAGGATGCCCGAAGGAGGGACGTCCGCGGCCGCCACCACGAGCCGGTCCGCAGTGCCTCGGGGAACCAGCAGGGGCACTCCGCCGCACGCGGCCAGGGAGAGGCCGGACGCGGCCCCGAGGAGACCGGTGGCGACCACCGGTATGCGCAGCACAAAGTCGCGGCGCTCCATGAGCTACAGGGACCGGAGGAAGCGCAGGAGGCGGGCCCGCTCTTCCGGCGACAGGGAACGGAACGCGTCGCGGGACGCCGCCGCCTCGCCCCCGTGCAGCTCGATCGCCTCGCTGAGCGTGCTGGCCCGCCCGTCGTGGAGGTAGAAGGCGCGGCCACCCTGGAAGTTCTCCTGAATGCCCAGGCCCCACAGGGGCGGCGTACGCCATTCGGAGGTGAGGGCACGGCCTTCCGTGTAGTAGTCGTCCAGTTCGGGCCCCATGTCGTGGAGGAGGAGGTCCGTGTAGGGATGGAAGTCCACTCGATCCAGCACGGCGATCTCCGAAGCGCCGGTGCGAAGCGTCGGCACGTGGCACGACCCGCATCCCGAGGCCAGGAAGAGCCCCTCCCCGGCCACCACCTCCGGATCGGAGGCGTCCCGGCGGGACGGAGCGCGGAGCGTCTTGAGGTAGAACACCACGCTGGCCACGGTGCTGCTCGCCACCTCGGGATCGGGGGCGTCGTCGGTCACGCGGTTGCCGGCCTGCGGGTTGAACAGGTCCTCGGGGAGGAAGTCGCTGGTGATGCCCATGTCCTGTTGGTACGCGACGACGCTCTGGTGGAGGAGGTTCACTGCGCCGGCCTTCTTGCCGAAGCGTCCGATGAGCTTGCCGTCCTGGAGCGTGCCCCGGGCGTCCGGCTCGGGGGCGGACGCGGCCTCGAGTCCAAGCGCCGTCTCCAGAAGCTCGGCGGGCTCCAGCAACTGGAGCCGTCCGCTGATGCCGTCTCCGTCCAGGTCGTCGGGATCAGCGAGGGCCACCAGGGTGGCGTCGTCGACCGCGTCCAGGTAGCCCAGGCCGCTCACCGCCGGAGCCGTGAACACCGCCACGCCCGTGGCCTGGGCCGGCACCGTCTCAGGGGGATAGCCGGGAATGGACCGATGCTGGAGCTGCGGACCGCCCAGGCTCGCCAGTGGATCGAACCCGGTGGCCGTCTGCCGTCCGAAGCGGGTCAGGTTGAAGACGGGGTGCCCCTTGCCGTCCCCGACGTGGCACTGCTCGCACGCCGTGGCCACGAAGATGGGGCCGAGGCCGTCGGCCACGGAGAAGCGCCGCGCGAACTCCTCGTCTCCCACCAGATGCTGCCGCACCTGGGCGGAGGACATGCCCTCGATGGACCCGTCGAGGAGCTGTTCCGGGGGAGGACCGTCGGGGGCCAGGATGTCGCAGCCGGCGGCGGCGAGGACGACGAGGAGGGCGATACGAGATGTCATGGCACGAGGTTTAGTGGAGCCTAATTTTTTGGTTTAGGCAAGACTAAACCGTTTGCCGGTCTGGTGCAAGGCCGAGCGGATCGGGCGCTCGCCCCTTCAGACCCTCATGGTCTTCGCGAAGTCCGCCCCCACGAAGCCGGCGCGGCACGTGGGGCCCGCCAGGAACTCGGCGGCGAGCCGCGCCTGGATGTCCAGGGCCTCGGCAAGCGGGGCGCCGCCCGCGCGCCGGGCGCACTCCAGGATGGCGGCGCGGGCCTCCTCCGTCGCGGGGCTGTCGGCTTCGGGCAGCGCTCCCACCGAGTCGGGGATGCCGTCCAGCGCGCCCACCTCCAGGGATCGCCGCTCCAGGCCGTGCTCATCGCCGTTCGCGAGGGCCCACGCCGTCGTAAGCGCGTCCTCCATGGGCGCGGCGTGGTCGATGAGCCAGCCCACCGCTTCGGCGGCCTTCACCGGTCTCCCCGTGAGGAGCATGTCGAGCACGCGCGGCCAGTCCTCGCGGGCGGCACGCCGCAGCGGCCAGTGGCACCCCTCCATGCCCGGTACCACCGGGAGGTTCACCTCGGGCCAGCCGAAGCGGGCGTCGCTGACGGCCACGAGCCAGTGGCAGTGCGCCAGCAGCTCCAGCATACCGCCAAGGCAGCGCTTGCCGGGCACGAAGGCGACCGACACCTCGAAGTCGTCGTGCAGCCGCCGGGCCGTCCAGGACCAGCCCTCGGTGATGGCCAGGCCGGCGGCCACGTCCTCCAACGCGGGATAGAACTCGCTGGTGTCGGCGCCCACCATCTGCGTGGAGATGTGGAAGTCGCCCGTGACGATGATGCGACGGATGCCCTCCTGGAGGAGCCAGTCCAGGGCCCGGTTGAGCTCCCGGTCCACGTCCCAGTTGTAGCTCTCGCGGCCGATGGTGACGACGCCGACCCGGCCGTCGTGCTCGGCGTTGACGTAGAGCTGCGTCCACTCGGGGCCCTCCATCCCCTGGAGAACCTCGGGATGCCACGGGCTGCCCGCGGCTTCGGGATGCAGCCGGTGGTACGCCTCCACGGTGGACGCGACCCCCTCGGAGCCGACGTCCCTCATCACCGCCAGGATGCCCTTGCGGAACTGGGCGCACAGCTCGCCGATGCCGTTCAGGTGCGCCAGATGGCCCCGTCCCTCGTGAAGCATGAGGCTCGTCATCTGGAAGAGGGGGCCCAGGATCCAGGCGCGGAACTCCTCGGTCCCGGCCTCGTCGAGCGTCCAGTCAACCAGGGGACGGAAGTGGTTGGGCGGGTACCACGCCTGGCCCGTGTCCTTGCGCTCCACCAGCTCGGGGGTGGGCGTGAACAGCTCGCCGTAGGTCCCGGCCAGGTGGTGCAGGCACGACCAGGTCAGGAAGTCGGCTCCCTTGGAGCCGATGGCGTCGTGCGCCCTGAAGGGGTTGGGGCCCACGAGCTTCCTGAGGTGTTTGTCGATCTTCCAGAAGGGCATGTTGGAGGCCCGGTGGTACCGGAGCCCGGCCAGGGTCGCGCCGCAGAAGAGCACGTCGAGCACGAACGACCAGTAGTCTCCGACCGGCAGCGGGATCAGCCCCAGCGCCCACATCAGCTTCGTGATGTCCGATGGCGCGTCCTCCACGATCTCCCAGACCTTGTTGATCTCGTGGGGGAACGCCGGGTGGGCGATGCCCACGCCCAGCTCCGAGGACGGGAAGCCCGACGTCACGGAGCGGATCTCGATGTCCGGGAAGGCGTCCCGGAAGACGGCGTAGTGGGCGCGTTTGATGTCGAGGACCTCAGGGATGGCCTCGAGCAGGAAGCGCGGCCGGAAGCTCGCCATCTCGGCGGGCAGCGTGCGGCCGTCGTACGTCAGGCGCACGATGTTGGCCATGACGCGGTCGGCGGCGTCCCTGCCGAAGGCGCGCACCAGGCCCGGGTACTGGCCGCCGATGCCGTCCGGGGCACCGGGAAAGTCCAGGGCCACCACGCGCACGCCGTAGGGCTCCAGCCTCGAACCGAGCTGCATGGTCTTGCCCGCGCCCACGATGCCGTTGGCTCCGGAGATGACCAGGGAGCCGCGCTTGTCCGGCGGGCCGAAGACGTTGTCGACCAGGGTTCCGGGGTCGGCGGGCAGGGCGCCGCGGCGGAAGATGTCCAGGACGGTACCCAGGCCCAGAGTTTCCAGGGTGGGCTGGCGCAGTGCGGTCACCGCGCCGATAGCATCAATCGTCTTGACCATGACAACGGCTCCTCACGAGACCTCGAACAGGGCTGCGATGCCCACGTCTCCGGCTGCGCACCCGAAGATGAGCACGTAGCCGCCTCCCAGATCCACCGCCTCCTCCAGGGCCTCGATCAGGACCCGCGTCAGCGTCGGTCCCTGGGGATGACCCCAGACCAGCGAGCAGCCCGTGGTGTTCATCTTGCGCCAGTCGTAGCCCGTGACGCGGGTGAAGATCACGTCGTTGACGGCGAAGGGATTGTGGTTCTTGGCCACCACGACGTCATCCAGGGAGACCCCCAGGCGGTCCAGCAGCTTGGCGACGGCCAGGGCCGGAGCCTCGGGCATGAGGCTCGGCTGGGCGCGCGCCTCGGCCTTGCCCACGAAGCGGATGGCGATGTCGGGGCGGGGACTCAGCTCCCTCGCCTTCTCCGGCGTCGTGACGAGCAGCGTGGCCATGCCGTCGGAGGCGTGGGTCTGGGTGCCGCCGGTGACGCAGGTGTCCAGCTCGCGCTGGTCCCGGAGCGTGGCCCGCGTGAGCTGGCGCACACCGAAGTCGTCGTCGACGCGTCCCAGGGGGCGGCCCTGGACGTTCAGGATGTCCAGCGGAACCAGTACCCGCTCGAGGAAGCCGGAGGCCTTGGCGTCGAAGTACTGCTGGTAGCGGAGGTAGGCGACGTCGTCGGTTTCCTCCCGGCTGATGCCGTACTTCCTCGCCGCGATACCGGCCGCCGTGATCATGGCGTTTCCCGTGGCCGGATCGAAGCCGAAGTTGTCCCACACGTCGGCGATAGCCTGCGTGCGCTCGTGGGCCCTGCGCTCGGGGAAGACCCCCACGGGCGAGTCGCTGGTGCGGTCGAAGGTGAGGACGCCGACCACGTCGTTGGCGCCGGAGTCCACCTCGGCGCCGCCCAGCATCACCGCCTGGAGGCCCGTGGCACATGCCTGCTCGACGTGGTAGCCGGGGATGCGGTGTCCCATGCAGCTCGCCACCAGCGGCGCCGTCCAGAACTTCCAGTGCCAGGGGATGGTCGAGCCCAGGATCAGGTACTCCAGCTCGCTCTTGGGGACGTTCCTGAGCCCCAGGATGCGGGCCATGGACTCGCCGGCGAACTGCCCGATATTGACCTCGGCCAGGGCGGAGGTCTGCCAGGCGGGAAAATAGCTGCTGCCCCAGGTGCCGTACGGAATCCGGGCCCTGGGGAAGAGGGTAGTCGTGCTCATGCTCCGGGCGCCTCTCTGTTGCTCGGTCCTACCGGAATTGCGGTAGTCGGAGGGAGGGACCCCGGAAGCTAAGAAGAGGAGGCCGTCGGAACCACCTCCGTGAGGCGGACGCGGATGGAGTAGTCCTGGGGAATGAGGACCTCGGTGGAGAGAGGCTCCGGCAGGACCTCCAGCAGGGTGACGCGCACGCCGTTCCAGTCCGCGTGACGGGGCTCCAGCGTTGAGTTGAGGACGAGGGGGAACGTGGGACCCGAGCCCGCGGAGATCCCGACCTGGACGCTGGCGTTCCCGGCCCACACACAGGTGACGTCCGAAGGGCACCGGGAGTCTCCCAGAACGTCCGTGAAGCTTATTCGCAGAACCGTCCCCTCGACCGCGAGCGTCTCGCCGAACCGGAGCTCGATGCCCGACTCGGCGGTCAACGCCGCGCTCGTCTCGGTCTCCGTCGGCCCCGCTCCCCCACCGCAGCCCATCGCGGCCGCGGCCACGATCATCAGAATGCCGCCCCTCATCCGCCGTTGCCTCTGTCTCGAGTGATTCGCGGTTGTCGCTTCGGAAGAGGAACGAGTGGCGGGGGGGAGGGGTGACGGGGAGGGGGAGGGTGAGGGGGAGGGTGAGGGGGAGCGGGGTTTCGCGGGCACGCGGTTGCTCCGACCGGGTGAACGGGTGAGGAGGCCTTCTCGATGGGGGTCGGGGTCGGGGTCAGGGTTGGAGCGGAGCGCCTGGCAGTTGGACGTTTCCGCGGAAACGGCAAGGGCGCTCGTCCATCCACTGCGGCGAGCCGGACGGCTGGCGGCGGTGAGCCGAACGGACGTCTCTTCGCGCGCCGGCCAGCCGCCGGCTTATGGCGAGCCGGTCGGACGCCTCTTCGAGCGTCGGCCACTTATACATGGCGTGCTTGGCACCTGCTTATACGCATCTCCGTCACCCGCCTATTCAGTTTGCCTGCGAGCTACACACCTCTACGTCCCGCCGCCCGCCGGCAGGGCCCTGCCGCGCGGATCGCGAAAGGTGGCCCGCCCGTCGACGAGGGCGACGCCGAAGCCGTCCTCGTGGACCTTGCGGTGATGGAAGCGGCAGAGCAGCACGAGGTTGTCGAGCCGAGTGGGGCCGC
>DASWKP010000182.1:0-3935 GCA_036396575.1 Longimicrobiales bacterium
GACCCGGGCGATCGTCATGATCGGTGAGATAGGCGGGACCGACGAGCAGGAGGCGGCGGAGTACGTGAGGGCCAACATCGACGTGCCGGTCGTGGGTTTCATCGCCGGTCAGACCGCGCCTCCCGGTCGGCGCATGGGGCACGCGGGTGCCATCATCAGTGGCGCGTCCGGCACGGCGGAAGAGAAGATCCGGGCCTTCGAGGAGTGCGGCATCGGGGTGGCCAGGAGGCCGGTGGAGATCGCGGAGTTGATCCGGGACGCTCTCGCCTGAGCACCGTGTCCCGACCGTGTCGCCCCCGGGATCGCCCCGCGGGCTCGGTTCGTCTCCAGCACAGGTGGTGACAATGAGGCTGTCCGACCTGTTGACCGAGGGCCGGATCAAGGTGCCCCTGGAGGCCTCGGATCTGGCGGGCGCTCTGGATATCCTGGTACGCGGGCTTCAGGACGACGGGGGCCTCAGGAAGGAGGCATCGCCGAAGCTGGCCCGCGAGATCGCCAGCGGGCACCAGGGCGAGGTGGTTCGCACCGGGCCGGACGGGATCGTGGTCCTGGCCAGGACCGAGGCCGTCGGGGTGTTGGTGGCCAGTCTCGGGATCGCTTCGGCCCCCCTCCAGGTGGACGTGGGGGACCCGGAGATCTCGGGCCCGGCCCGGGTCGTGCTCCTGGTGCTGACCCCGCGGGGGCTGGCCAATCTCGAGGAGTCGTTCGTCCCGGCGCTGATCCGTACCTTCGGCAGCGACGCGGGCATGGCCGGGCTCCTGGCGGCGTCGAACGCGTCCGCGGTTCGGAGCCTCCGGCCGCTGATGGATCTGGACGTGCGGGAGCGTCTGCTCGTGGAGGACGCCCTGGAACCGCTTCAGTACCGGATCTTCCCCGATACACCCCTGCGGGAGGCCGCGGAGCTCATGGTGCGCCGCGAGCTTCACGCGGTGCCGGTGGTGGGGGAGGACCTGGGCGTTCTCGGGATCATCAGCGTGGGGGACGCGCTGAAGCGCCTCCTGCCCATGACCCGTCCGGATGGGGAGGCGATGGACGGCGCCGGGGGGAACGAACCCGCCAGCGTCACGGCACGGGACGTGATGACGCGCACCGTGCTGTGCATCTCGGAAAGCGAGAGCCTTCTTCAGGCCGGCAAGCTCATGGTGAACCGGGACGTGGAACAGCTCCCCGTGGTCCGGGAAGGGGAGCTGATCGGCTTCGTCACCAGGGACGCCATCCTCAAGCGCATCGTGGACCTACTGCCCGCCGACGGGTGAGCGAGCGGGCCACAGCCCTCAAACAAGCAAGGACATGGACCGAACACTCGCCATCATCAAACCCGACGCCGTGGGATCGGGCAAGGCCGGGAAGATCCTGGCGCACCTGGAGGGCGCGGGATTCGAGGTGCGGGCCCTCAGGATGCTCCGCCTGTCGAGGGCCCAGGCACAGGCCTTTTACGAGGTGCACCGCGAACGCCCGTTCTACGATTCCCTGGTCAGCTTCATGACGTCGGGTTCCGTGATTCCCATGGTTCTCGAGGCCCGGGGGGCGGTCCCCAGGCTCAGGGAGGCAATCGGTGCCACGGACCCGGCGGAGGCCGCCCCGGGGACCGTGCGCGCACTCTACGCGGAATCGAAGGAGCGCAACGCCATCCACGCCTCCGATTCGGATGAGAACGCCGCTATCGAGGTGAGCTTCTTCTTCTCCAACCACGAGCTTCTGGACGGCTGACGGCGAGTCCCGGAACGGCGGCGCCCGACGCCGCGGCTCGGGAGCTCCCCGCGGCCAGGATCATCCAATCATGCAGCTCCAACACGCGGGTGTCGTCGGCGGTGGCACGGCGGGGCGGGGAATCGCCCGGGCCTTGGCCCAGGCCGGGGTGGAGGTCGTCCTGTGCGAGCTGGATCCCGATCAGCTATCCAGGAGCCTGAACGGCCTCCGGGAGCAGATGAACCGGGACATCGCCCGCTGGTCTCTGACGGAGTCCGAGCGGGATGCCGTGCTGGCGCGCGTGCGGGGCTCCATCAGCCTGGAGGACCTGGCCGAGGTACCCGTGGTGGTGGAGGCCATCTGGGAGGAGTTCAAGGAGAAGGTGGCGGTCCTGGACCGTCTGGACCGGATCTGCCGCGACGAAACGGTTTTCCTGACCAACACTTCGACCCTGCCCATCACGGACCTGGCAGAGGCGCTCCCGGTGCGGCGGCGCGCTCGCTTCGCGGGCCTTCACTTCATCCACCCGGTGAGCCGCATACCCATGGTGGAGGTCGTCCAGGGTAGGGAGACGGGCCCCGAAGCCCTCGACATGGCCAGGGCCCTCGCGCGCCTCCTGGACAAGGACGTCATCGAGGTTGGCGAGTATCCGGGGTACGTGACCACCCGGTTGACGTTGACCCTCATCAACGAGGCGGTGACCGTCCTCATGGAAGGCGTGGCCACTCGGGACGCCATCGATCGGGCCATGAAGCTCCGCTTCGGCTGGAGCACGGGCCCCCTGTCGCTGGCCGACGAGATCGGCCTCGACTCCATCTACCGCGCCCTGACCTCGCTGTGGACGGGCCTCGGGCTCCAGCAATACCGACCCTGCCCACTCCTGCGCCTGATGGTCATGCGAGGCTGGCTCGGCGAGAAGAGCGGCAGGGGGTTCTACCGGTACGACGAGATCGGGCAGCGGGTGGATGACGGCCAACCCGACCTCAGCCGTCCCGAACTCGAAGACATCATGGATGTGTGAAGGCTCTTCGGTCGGGCTTCCGGCCGCCACGGCGGGGGTGGCCCCCGCGGAGATGGACTCGTGAACGTGCTCGTTCTGAACTCCGGCTCGTCGTCCGTGAAGTACCAGATCGTGGACACGGAGACGCGAAGGCCGTTGGTCGTTGGCGTCGTGGAGCGGATCGGTGCGGGGGGCGCCATCCTCGATCAGGAGCGAATGGAGGACGGCTCCAGGATCCGCGAGTCCCGGACGATCCTCGATCACCGGGACGCCATCCGGGCGATCCTCACGCTGGTGACCGATCCGGAACGGGGCGCCATCAGCTCCCTGGACGAAATCGGGGTCGTGGGGCACCGCGTCGTACACGGGGGCGAGCGCTTCACGAGCCCGGCGGTTATCGACAGGGACGTCATGGAGGGGATTCGTGACTGCGTGGCGCTGGCGCCGCTTCACAATCCGCACAACCTGTCGGGGATCGTGGCGGCCCTGGACCGCCTTCCGGACACGCCGCACGTGGCGGTCTTCGATACGGCGTTCCATGCCGGCATGCCTCCCTACGCCTACCACTACGCGGTGCCGTACGTCCTCTACCGCCGCCACCGGATCCGACGGTACGGTTTTCACGGGACCAGCCACGCGCACGTCGCGCAGTGGATGGCTCAGCGTTGCGAAGGCGATCCCGAAGCGTTCCGGATCGTCTCCGTACATCTGGGCAACGGAGCCAGCGCGAGCGCCATCCGGGGCGAGACCTCTCTGGACACCTCGATGGGCTTCACCCCCCTGGAGGGGTTGGTGATGGGCACGCGTTCGGGTGACCTGGACCCCGCCATCATCCTCCACGTCATGGCGCGGGAGGAGCTCACGGCGGCCAACGCCACGGCGATGCTCAACAAGCACTCCGGTCTCCAGGGCCTCAGCGGACTCTCCTCGGACATGCGGGACCTGCTGGAGGAGGAGGCAGAGGGGAACGAGCGGGCCAAGCTGGCCCTGGATGTCTACTGCTACCGGGTGCGGAAGTACATCGGCGCCTATGCCGCCGTGCTGGGAGGACTGGACGGTGTGGGCTTCACCGGCGGTGTGGGCATGAATAGCGCCGGCATCCGCGCCCGCTGTCTGGAGGGCCTCGGCTTTCTCGGGATCGACGTGGACGGCCCGGCCAACGACGCGCTCACCGGCGGGGAGGAGGGGATCTTCCACCGGGGAACGACGGTTCTGGCCGTGATCCGCACCGGTGAGGAGCTGGTCA
>DASWKP010000183.1:0-2861 GCA_036396575.1 Longimicrobiales bacterium
GAGGGGGCGGTCCTTCGCGCACAGCGTGTCGTTCGTGTGGGTGTGCTTCAGCTTGGCCACGACGCCGATGTCCCCCGCGTGGAGACGGGATACCTCGAGCCGTTCCTTGCCCATGGGGACGGACAGGTGGCCCAGCTTCTCGGTGGCGCCGTCCGAGGCGTTCACCACCTCCATGCCGTTGTCCACCGCGCCGCTGAAGATGCGAAAGTAGGACAGCTCCCCCACGTGGGGCTCGGCGGACGTCTTGAAGACGAGGGCCGCCAGGGGACCGTCATCCCGGGCCGTGAGCTCCACGGACTGGTCGAGTCCGGCCCGCCGGGCGGGCTCGAAGCCGGCCTCCAGGGGGCTGGGGAAGAGTTCCACGATCTTCCGCAGGAGGGCCGGCACGCCGTAGGTGAGGCGGGCGGAGCCGCAGAAGAGCGGATAGGCCTCGCCCCTCTCCATGGCGCGGCCCATCGCGTCGATGGCTTCTTCCCGGCTGATGTGCCCTCCCTCCAGGTACTTTTCCAGGAGCGCCTCGTCCGTGGTGGCAAGCGTCTCCTGGAGCTCGGTGGCCCACTCCTCGAACTTCTCCTGGAACTCGTCGGGGATGTCGGCCTCCTCGTACTCGCCCGTCCGGGTCCCGGGCTTGAAGAGATGGGCCCGCTCGCTGAAGAGGTTGATGATCCCGCGGAAGTCATCCCCCTCGCCTACGGGGATCTCCACCGGGATCACCTTGTCGGTGAGGCGCTTCTTGATGTCCTGGTAGACGGTGTCGAAGGACGCGTGCTCCTTGTCCATCATCGAGACGAAGAAGATCCGGGGCACGCCCCGCTTCTCGCAGTAGTTCCACACGCGCTCGGTCCCGACCTCGACCCCCGTCGTGGAGCCCACGGTGATGACCGCGGCGTCAGCGACGCGCACGGCCGAGAGCGCCTCGCCCGTGAAGTCCAGGTATCCGGGCGTGTCCAGGAGGTTGATCTTGTGACCGTCGTACTCGGCGAACGCCGGGGTGAGCTGGATGGAGATGCCGTGCGCGGCCTCCTCCGGGGCGTGCATCGTGAGGGCGTGGCCTTCGGAAGGATCGCCGAGGCGCTTGGAGGTCCCGGCCACGAAACAGAGAGCATCCACGAGGGCCGTCTTGCCCGAGCCCCCGTGGCCAAGTACAGCCACGTTCCGGATCTTCTCGGTCGTGTATTCGTTGGCGGATGCCATACCTACCTCCTTCTATCGTTGGTCCATGGTCGATCACTCTCGGGTTCCGGGGGAGGCCAGAATAGACCCCCTCTACAGGAGGGGTCAAGGAAAGGTAACGGGGCCGGAACGATCCTTCATTCCGACCCCGCTCCAGCGTGGAATCGCGGTCATTCTCCGCGGGCCCGGGGCCTCCGGGCGACGCCCTACCGGCGGCCGCGGTCCGCTTCTTCCTCAGTGGCGGCGAGCTGACCGGTGGTGAGTTCCAGGACGATGCGATCCATGTCGTAGACCACGTCGATGGCCTCCAGGATTCCGCGGGCGTCCACGGCCACCGAGCGGTTCAGCTCCGGCAGGTAGATGTAGTCGCCGGGCAGACTCTCGATGTTGCCGTCGAAGACGACGCCCACCACCTGGAGGAACTGGTTCAGCACCGGGGACCCGGAGTTGCCGCCGATGATGTCCGCCCTGGACGAGAAGTCCAGGGGCGTGGACAGGTCCAGGTCTCCCTGGGCTTCCAGCCAGCGGTCGGGCAGCGCCCACGGAGAGTCCGCCGGGTCGCCGGGCTGGTACCGGAACGAATAGTGCCGGTCGTACAGCCCGAACAGCGTAGTGATCGGGGGGGCCTCGGTACCGTTGTACGGGTAACCGCTGACCACCCCGTCGGCGATGCGCAGGGAGAACGTGGCGTCCGGCGGCTGGGTCGTGCCGTAGACCTCGAAGCGGGCCTGCCCGATCAGCCCCGCGATCTCGGCCTCACGTGCCGCCAGGCCCGCGAAGGCCCCCTGGAACTCGATGAAGGGGGGCACGTAGCTCAACACGAAACGGATCGCCGGGTCGCTGGGCTCGAGGGTGCCCCGCTCCGCCGCCTGGACCGCCGACGCCGAGTCCGACAGGACCGAGCCTTCGCGGATGCGCGCCGCCGCCCCTTCAGGAGACCGGCCCTCGAGGATCTCCTGGACCCAGGAGTCTTCGCCGTAGTACTCGATGAACTCCTCGATGCGGGTTTCGATCAGCGCCTCGTCCAGCTCCGGCGGGCGGTTCCCGACGGCACGAAGCTGATCCATGAGCTCGCTGAGCTGGTCCGGAGACGCCCCACCCCTCTGGCCGTTGAGCACCTGGAAGGCGATGAGGGCCCGGTGGAGCGTAGGGGACGCGAAGTCCGACACGGTGAGCGCCAGGAAGGCGCCGAAGCCCGCCGCCTGCTCCCGTTTGGTGTCCTGTATCTCCCGCATGTCCTCGAACATGGTTCCGAAGCGCTCCCCTCGGGCCGAGTCGGCCCGGAGGGCCTCCATGAGGTCATCTTCAGCGTCCTGACGCCGGGCCAGGATGATCGGATCCTCCATGCCCTGGATCTGTCCGGCCATCGCCTTGTGGGTGTTCAGGAGGCCGAACAGGTCGTTGCGGAGGTCGTGGGTCTCCGCCTCCTCCGGGTAGGCGTCGATGAACACTTCCATGACTTCGATGCGCCGGTCCACGAACGCCAGCAGGAACCGGTCCTGGATGTCCCGCCGGAACTCCAGCTCCGCCACCGACTGGAGCCGGCTCGTCGCGCCCGGGTTGCCGATGATGAAGATCGGGTCGCCGGCCCTCACGCCCTCGGACGCCCACTGGAAGTACACCTCGGGCTGGAGGGGCGCCCCCTCGTCGTCGTAGATGCGGAAGAAGGAGAAGTCGAGGTTGTAGCG
>DASWKP010000184.1:0-8529 GCA_036396575.1 Longimicrobiales bacterium
GACTTCCTGCGCCGCTTCCTGTGGACGGTGGGGGAGGTCTTTCCGGCCGTGCGGGCCTATCCGGTGGACTCGACCCGAGACACCCGCTCGATCCAGAACGTGCTGGTGGTGGCAGCGGCGTTCGAGTCCGACCTGCCTCCCGTCGAATGGAGCCGCGTGCCTGCGGAGCCCGAGGGCCCCGCCCTGACGGACGATTGGGCTCCGGTCGAGTTCCTCCAGGCCAGGGTCTTCACGAGGGGACCGGTGTGGCGATGAGGATGCCCAAGGACGGGGTGCCCGAGAACACGCACCCACTGAACCTCACGGAGGTGCCCGACGGGGCCGAGCCCGAGCCCGTCGACCGGCCTCCCCTCTATGAGGTCTTCATGCGGATGGCCGAGGAGCTGGCCAAGCGGAGCACGTGCGCCCGTCTCCAGGTGGGTACGGTCATCACGGATGGCGTCCTGGAACAGTTGTTGGCCGCGGGCTACAACGGGAACGTGCGGGGCTTCCCGAACCGGTGCGACTCCGACGAGCCGGGCAAGTGCGGCTGCATCCACTCCGAGATGAACGCACTGGTCAAGGCGCCCGGCCAGCTCCGGGACAAGGTGGTGTTCGTCACGGCCAGCCCGTGCGTCATGTGCGCCAAGCTCATCGTCCAGGCCAACGTGTCCTACGTGTTCTACCGCGAGGCCTACCGGGACCCGGCGGGCCTGAACGTCCTGAAGGCGGCGGGGGTCACGGCGGTCCTCTACGACCGGTGGCGGAGCATGTGGAGATGACGTCGTTCGGGCGATTCTTCCTGCCCGGACCCACCGAGGTCCGCCCGGAGATCCTGACCGCCCAGACGCGGCCCATGATAGGTCACCGGGGCGCGGGGATGCAGGAGCTCATGCGCAGCCTGCAGCCCGGTCTCCGGGAGCTGTTCGGGACGGCGCGACCGGTCGTCGTCTCCGCGTCGTCGGCCACGGGCCTCATGGAGGCCGCCGTCCGGAACGGAGCCGCCGGCCGCGTCCTCAGCCTGGTCCACGGCGCGTTCAGCGAGCGCTTCGCGGACATCGCGCGGGCGTGCGGGCGACAGGTGGACGTCTACGAGGTCCCGTGGGGCGAAGCTCACGATCCCACCGAGGTGGCCCGCCGGCTGGCCGGCCGCGCGTACGACGCGGTCACGGTGGTGCATTCGGAGACCTCCACGGGCGTCCTGGAACCCCTGGAGGCCATCGCCTCGGCGGTGGCGGAGCATCCCGAGACGCTTCTCCTGGTGGACTCGGTCACGGGCATCGGCGGCGTGGAGGTTCGCACGGACGCCTGGGGCCTGGACTTCGTCCTCACAGGGTCGCAGAAGGCGATGGCGCTGCCGCCCGGCCTGGCGTTCGGCGTGGCCTCGGTGGCCCTGATGGCGCGGGCGCCCACCGTCCCGGACCGGGGCGTGTACTTCGACCTGGTCCTCTTCATGGAGAATCTGGAGAAGGGCCAGACCCCCAACACTCCGGCGCTGAGCCTCATGTACGCTCTGGAGGCCCAGCTGCGAAGCATCGCCGAGGAGGGCGTCGAGGCCCGCTGGGAACGGCACCGGGCCATGGCCTGCTCGTGCTGGGAGTGGGTCGAAGCCATGCGGACCGAGGAAGGTCTGGATCTCCATGTCCTGGCGGGCGAGCCGCACCGCTCGCCCACCGTGACGTGCATACGACTCCCCGACGGCTTGACCGGACCCGACATCGTCCGGGGGATGAAGGAGCGAGGCTTCGCCATCGGGGGCGGCTACGGAAGGCTCAAGGAAGGCACCATTCGAATCGGCCACATGGGGGACCACACGGTGGCGGAGCTCCGCTGCCTGCTCGATGTCCTCCGGGGGGTGATGACGGGCGCATGAGTGACGAGAGGTACACGGTCCTGGTGGCCGACAAGGTCTCGGACATGGGGTTGAGGCCGCTCCTGGAGGATCCGGCGTTCGAGGTGGTCATGGGAGCCGGGTGGCAGACCGACGAGCCCGAGCGGTTCCGCCAGGCCGTGGGGCGCGCCCACGGGTTGATCGTCAGGTCGACCACCAAGGTGACCCGGGAGGTGGTGGCGTGGGCCGACGTCCTCAAGGTGGTGGGACGCGCCGGGGTGGGGGTCGACAACATCGACGTGGCGGCCGCCACCGAGAGGGGGATCGCGGTGCTGAACGCGCCGGCGGGCAACACGGTGTCGGCGGCGGAGCTGACGCTGGCCCTGATCCTGGCGATCGCCCGCCGCGTCCCCATGGCGGACCGTGCCCTCCGCGATGGTGACTGGAAGGGGGCGCGCGCCGGCGGAGCGGAGCTGCGGGGCAAGGTCCTGGGCCTGGTGGGCGCCGGCCGCATCGGTGGGGAGGTGGCGCGCCGTGCCCGCGCTTTCGGTATGCGGGTCGTGGGCTACGATCCGTACCTCAACGTCGATCGCGCTGGCGAGATGGGGTTGGAACGGATCGAGTTGGACGAGCTTCTGGCCACATCCGATGTCGTGTCACTCCACGTGCCCCTCACGGACGAGACGGAGGGGATGCTGGGTGCCGCCGAGCTCGCGTCGATGAAGCCTACCGCCTTTCTCGTAAACGCGGCCCGCGGGGGCGTCGTGGACGAGACGGCGCTCGCCGAGGCCCTGGAGGCGGGGCGTATCGCCGGGGCGGCGTTGGACGTCTTTGCGGTGGAGCCGCTGCCCGATGACAGCCCGCTACGCCGGGCACCGAATCTGGTCCTTTCGCCCCACCTGGGGGCCTCCACGGTGGAGGCCCAGGAGCTGGTGGCCCGAGAGATCGCCGTGGCGGTCCGCTGCGCCCTTGTGGAGGGCGACATGTCCCGAGCCATCAACGCGCCGTCCGTGGGCGGGGAGGCCCTGCGGCGCCTGCGGCCCCTCTTCGACCTGGGGCTGCGCGTGGGTCGCCTGGCGTGCAGCCTGGCGCCCTCCCGCATGGAGGCCGTCGAGATCCGGTACGCGGGGGCGCTGGCGGAGGTCCTCCCGCCGCTGCGGGCCCACGTCCTCACGGGCATCTTGGGGACGATCCTGGGCCACGATCAGGTCAACTTCGTCAACGCGCCGCACCTGGCCGAGACCCGGGACATCGAGGTCACCTCGACCCACCTCCCGCGCCGGACCGACTATGCGGAGTTCGTGGAGGTGGCGGTCCGCTCCGAGCAGGGATGCGTCTGCGTGGCCGGTGCCCTCCTCGGGGATCAGCACCCGAGGATCGTTCGCATCGACGACTACCATGTGGACGTGACCCCGAGGGGCAGCCTCCTGGTCCTCCGGAACCGGGACGTGCCGGGTGTCATCGGGGCGGTGGGCACGCTCCTGGGGTCGATGGGCCTCAACATCGCCGAGTACCACCAGGCTCGCCTGACCGCGGGAGGCGCGTCTCTGGCCACGGTGGCCGTGGACGGTCGCGTCGACCGCACGCTCGCCGGCAGCCTCATGGAGCTGTCCGAGGTCGAACGCGCCTGGGTCGTGGACCTGGGCTGAGGTGGTCTCTCCGGCCTCCGCCTACACGGAACGGGAGGCGGTCCATCGGGGCCTCCGGGATGAAGCACGCCTCAGCGGCTCCCGGCTGTCCGCGTGGAGGAGCGTCACCTTCCTGGCGGCGTTCGGCTGCGTGGTCGCGTGGGAGGCGCTGCGGGGCGCGGCGGGCCAGGTGGCGCTGGCTCTTGCCTTGCTTCTCGTCGTCACCTTCTGGGGGCTGGTGGTCCGTCACCGGGCCGTCCGGGCCCGGGAGCGCAGGGAGGAGGTGCTGCGCGCCCTGAACGCGCAGGGCCTCCTTCGCCTCGACCGACGGTGGGACGAGCTGGCCGCATCAAGCACGGAGACGCCGCACGGGGGTGAGCCGGCCTCGCCGGACCATCCTTTCGCGGCGGACCTGCACCTGTTCGGGTCAGCGTCGCTCTTCGCGCTGGCGGGGCCCGTCACGACCGCGCCGGGGAGGACCACCCTCCGAACCTGGCTCCTGGATCCCGCCGCTCCGCCGGTGGTGGAAGCCCGTCAGGCCGCCGTGGCGGAGCTGGCGCCGGCCCTGGACTTCCGTCAGGAGCTGTCCGCCCTGGGCCGGCTCGCGGACCCTTCGCCCGAGGGGGCGCTGACGACCTTCCTGGAGTGGGCGGAGGAGGCCCCCTGGCTCGCCGGTCGCCGCGGGGTCCTGACCGCGTCCTGGCTCGTTCCGCCGCTGACGGTGGGGTTGGGCCTCCTCGACTGGCTGGGTCCTCTCGGGCCGCTGTGGCTCGCGCCCCTGGTCCTGCAGCTCTGGATCCTCAAGCGGGTGCTACCCACCGTGCGCGCCCACGTCCGCAGGGCGTCGCTGGGCCGGCCGGCGCTGCGCCCCTCCGGCGGCCAACTGCGCCTGATCGGGGCCCGCCCGATGAAGGCGCCTCTGCTCCGGGCCCTGCGGGACCGGCTGGACTCGACCGAGATCGACGCCCATCATCAACTCGCCCGCCTGCGGCGCCTCCTGGACTGGCTCGCCGCTCAGGGCAGCGCCCTCTACGAGACGTTGAACGTCGCGCTCCTCCTGGACGTTCACCTGTACCGGGCGCTGGAGCGCTGGAAAGCCCGGGCCGGGGGCTCCGTGCGGGGCTGGATCGAGGTTCTGGGCCAGGTCGAGGCTCTGTCGGCTCTGGCGAGCCTGGCCCACGACCACCCGGACTGGACCTACCCGAGCGTGGATCCCGCCGCCGGGACGTTGGAGGCCCGGGAGCTGGGCCACCCGCTGCTCGCTCCGGGCACGTGCGTACGAAACGACGTCACGGTGGGCCCGGCGGAGACGTTCCTGCTCGTTACCGGGTCCAACATGTCGGGCAAGAGCACGCTGCTCCGCGCCCTCGGGAGCAACGTCGCCCTCGCGAGTGCCGGCGGACCGGTGTGCGCCAGCGACCTGCGGCTTCCCCCCGTCCGCCTCCGCACCAGCATGCTCGTGGGCGACTCCCTCACCGACGGCGTGTCCCGCTTCATGGCGGAGCTGCTCCGCATGAAGAGCATCGTCGAGGCGGCGACGCACGTCCCCTCCGACCCGGGAGAGGGTCCCGTCCTCTACCTTCTGGACGAGATCCTCCAAGGGACGAACAGCGCGGAGCGTCGGGTGGCAGCGCGGGCGGTGGTGCGGCACCTCCTCGAGGCCGGCGCCCTGGGCGCGGTTTCCACCCACGACCTGGCGCTCCACGAGTCCGAGGACCTCCAGTCCCGGGCCCGGGCTTTCCATTTCCGGGAGGGGGTCGAGCGGGAGGAGGGCCGTACCCGGCTCACCTTCGACTTCCGGCTCCGGCCGGGTCTGGCGACCACGCGAAACGCCCTGCGTCTCCTGGAGGCGGTGGGGCTGGGAAGGGGCGACGCCTGACGAGGCGAACGGGCTGGACGGGCTGGACGGGCCAGACGGACCGGACGGATAGGACTCCGGTCAGCGCGACACCGCCCCGTACCTCCTGAGCACCTCGAGCGTCTCGGGGATGGGCAGGGCGTCCGCGGTGCGGCCCAGTCCGGTGACGTCCGTCGCTTTGAGGAGGGAGTTGTAGATGGACTCCTCGGTCGCCTCGACCACGGCCTGGAAGAGCGCGCTCATGTCGTCGTTGGGCAGGTCCACGAGGGCCTGCGGCCCGCCGCTGGCGCCCGCGCGCCGGACGCCCTCCGCGTTCGAGAAGGCGATGACGTAGTCCCCCGAACCGTTCCCGGCGAACGAGCCGGTGCGGGCCAGACCCATGATGGCCCGGCGGGCCAGGCGCTCCAGGTTCCTCGGCGACAGGGGCGCGTCGGTGGCCACGACCATCATGATGGAGCCCTGGCCTTCGTCCTCCTCGCCAGGCGAGGGTTCTCCTACGCCCTCCACCGAGCCCCGGAAGGAGTAACGGCCCAGCTCCTTGCCCACGGGGGCGCCGTTCATGGTGAGGATACCTCCGAAGTTGGACTGCACCAGGACCCCGACCGTCCAGCCGCCCAGGTTCCGCGGCAGCACCCGGCTGGCGGTGCCGATGCCTCCCTTCCAGCCGAACGCCCGCGTGCCCGTCCCAGCGCCCACCGAGCCCTCCTCCACGGGCCCCTCCACGGCGGACTCCAGCGCTCCTCGCACATGCTCCGGCGTGATGGGCCGCGAGCGGATGTCGTTCAGGCCTCCGTCGTTGGTCTCGCCCACGAGCGCGTTCAGTGAGCGAACGCTCTCCATGCCCTCCTGGCCCAGCATCCACTCGACCATGGCGTCGGCGGCCTTCCACACGCACAGCGTGCAGGTGAGGAGGATCGGCGTCTCCATCTCCCCCAGCTCCCGCACCTGGGTCACGCCCACCAGCTTGCCGAAGCCGTTCCCCACGTGGATGGCCGCCGGGACCCGACTCAGGTAGGCGTTACCCCCGTGGGGGAGGATGGCCGTCACGCCCGTGCGTATGTCATCCCCTTCCACCACAGTGGTGTGGCCGACGCGCACCCCCGCCACGTCGGTGATGGCGTTCCATGGGCCGGGCTCGAAGACGCCCACCCGGAGGCCGATGTCCCGGGCGCGGGGACGGTCCTGGGTCTGGGACATGAGGGCGCTCCCTTGCGTGAAGAGGAGGACCAGGAGGGCGGCGACGGTCGTGCGGATCATGGGGAGCCCGGGGGATCGAGGTGCGGTACGCGGCGGACCCGGCGTCGGGAGGCGCGGCGGGCGCGTCACGTTACGGACGCACGGCGTCCACCACCATGAGGACGAGCAGCACCGGTTGGTAGAGGAGGCTGTATAGAAAGACCCGCCGGGCCCTGTGGCGGTTCATGTCCGCGGCCGCCGCCACCGTGAAGCGGAGCATCAACGCGCCCGCGACGATCGTGCCCACGAGATAGACGCTTCCCGTGAGGCCCATGTACGTGGGCAGGACGCTGAAGCCCAGCAGAGACAGCGTGTGGTACACCATGTGGCGTCCGATGCGTACGCCTGAGGGGTCCCGGGAGGGCAGCATGAAGAAGCCGACGCGCTCGTAGTCGTCCTGCAGCAGCCAGGCCAGGGCCAGGACGTGGGGAAGCTGCCAGAGGAAAGCGATGGCGAAGAGAACCATGCCGCCGAGCCCGATCCTCCCTGTGGCGGCCGTCCAGCCGATGAGCGCGGGCACGGCGCCCGGCACCGCGCCCACGACCGTGGCCAGGTAGGAGCGCGACTTCATGGGTGTGTAAGCCCACAGGTAAACCGCTGCCGAGCCCGCCGTGAGCACCGCCGGCAACCACCCCACGAGCGCGCCCAGGTACGACACCCCCGAGAGGAGGAGCAGCAACCCGAAGGCCAGGGCCTCCCGGGGAAGCAGGCGGCCCGACGGGAGCGGGCGCGTGCGGGTGCGGTGCATGACCGCGTCCGCGTCCCGCTCCGCGTACTGGTTCAGCGCCAGGGCGCCCCCGGTGCCCAGGGACGCTCCCACCAGAAGGTGCACGGCGGGCAGGATCTCGGCGCCGCTCGGGGACGCCACGTAGTAGCACGCGCCGGCCAGGATCGCGACGTAACCGGCGATGCCGGGTTTGGTGAGCTCGTAGTAGGACGCGACCCTCCCGCGCGCCGCGATGGGGTTGGCGTCGGGCGCTCGTCCCCCCTCGCTCCGCTCCTGGATCTCCGGGCGCGTGAATTGGCTCATGGGCCAGAAACATTCCCTCCGCGAGGCCTGTAGTAAATGGTGGGAACGATTCGTGACCGCGCGCCCCTCCGGAAAAGAGCATGGCGGAGCCCCCCCCACATCTCAGCGAGCTGAGCGTCCGAGACCGTCGGCACAGGGAGCGTCGCCTGTGGCGGATGGCGTTCCTGGTGTCCGCCCTCCTTCACATGCTGATCTTCGTGGGGTGGCGGCACACGCCGGTGCCCATCTCCCCGTTCGCGGCGGCGGGCCCCAGGGCCGGCGACGACCGGGCGGCGGCGGGGTCCATGCAGGCCATGAACGTGAGAACGCCGGCGCGCATGCCCATCGTCCCGCCGCCCATCCCGATTCCCACCCTCGACGAGATCGAACCGGTCGTGTTCGACGAGGACCTCTCCCTCGAGCCGGCGGCGGTCGACGGCGACGCCATGGGCGAGCTGGGGCCGGGCATCGCCGACGGAACCGGGCGAGGGGACGGCGGGACGGCCGAGGAGGGGCTCTTCCGCCTGGTGCCCGCCCGGCCCCGGGGGATGATCATCCCCCCCGACCACGACAAGCTCAGGAACGCGGTGATCGAAGTGTGGGTCTTCGTGGACGAGCGCGGCCAGGTCGTGCCCGACTCCACCGTGCTCCGGCCCCCGACGTCGGACCGGGGCCTCAACCGGCGGCTGATCCAGGAGGCCGCCGAGTGGATCTTCATCCCCGCCACGAAACAGGGCAAGCCGGTCGCCAGTTGGACCCAGTACACGATCAGCGGCGACAGGCCCCACTGATCGGCCCCCGTGCCGTCGGGCCCACGTCGTCCGATGCCGGCCCGTCCTTGGCGCGCCGTGCCCGGGTCCGGTAGCTTCCACGTTCCATGATCCAGGGCACACGCGGCGCCAAGCGCATCCTCTGGGTGGACGACGAGGTGGAGCTCCTCCGACCCCACCTGCTCTTCCTCCAGGCCCGGGGCTACCACGTCGACGCC
>DASWKP010000185.1:0-7979 GCA_036396575.1 Longimicrobiales bacterium
GCGTCGCTCCTCCTCGCCGTAGGCCCTGCTACGCCTCGTCGTCGCTCCTTGTCTCGCCCGCGCATCGACGCCCTCGGTGCGACACAGTTATTCCTTGACGGGCCCTTACCTCAGGATCTCCCTACATCAGGATCTCATAGGTGTAGCCGAGAACCCGCTCGCTGGACTCGAACACGACCTGGAACACCTGGGACTGGTCCGGCGCCGAAAGCCGCACGGTGGCGTCCTGCGTGCCGATCGCCGCGCCGCCCTCACCGTAGAAGGTGAACCGGAAGATCACGGAAGCCCCGGCCTCCTGGTTCACGTTCATGACGCTACCGGTCACGGTGGCACCTCCATCCGGATCCCTGCGCGCCTGGAGGTTGTCCACGGTGACGGGAAGCGCCTCGATGCGGCTCACCCACGCGGCGGCGCTTTCGGAGTCGCCCTTCCGGTTGGTGGTCTGGGCCAGAATGAGGAGCGCGTTCCGGTTGTAGGGGTCCAGCTCCAGCCACTGGTCCGCTGCCGACTCCAGCTCATCGAGCACCTCCATCGGCGCCTCCACGCTGTCCCTCGGCGGGTGTCCCTCGTGGATGGAGCGCGTCCACATCTCCACCGCGTCCCGGTCCCGGGGCGCCTCCTCGACGGTGGCCTGGAAGGCATCCGCCGCCCGATCGAAGTCGTCCATGGAGTAAAGGCCGATACCGATCTGGTAGTAATCCCCGGCCCCGAGGTCGGTCCGGGCCAGGAGCTGATCGAAGAGAACCGTCGCCGAGTCGGTCATCTCCATCTCGACATAGAGCGACGCCAGGTTCCGGGTCAGGATCAGGTCGCCGGGCGAGTCCACCAGTAGGGCCCTCAGCTCCGCGGCTGCCTCGGGATAGCGCTGCGCGTTCATGAGGGTCTGGGCGATGAGGAGCGGGAGAGTCTCCCGCTGCTCGGTCCAGACGGCCTGGATCGAGGGGTCCATCTCATCGAAACGGGGGCCGTTGACCATCTCCAGAGCGGTGCGCAGGTTCGCCACCGCCTCGTCGTAACGGCCCAGGTTGGCGTAGATCTGCCCGAGCATCAGCATCACTTCGGGACGGCCCCGGTAGATGGAGTTGGCATCCTCGAAGTAGGGAATGGCCTCTTCGTAGGCGCCCTCATTGACGAAGGGGGACGCCGCCGTGTAGAGGTCGACCCAGGCCTGTTCGCGGATCCGCTCCGTTTCGATCGTGTAGAGGGGCCGAAGCGTCTCGGCCCGCGCCATGAGGGAATCGGCGGCGGCATAGTCCTCGAGACCGATGGCGGCCAATGCCGCGAAACGCCACGCGAGGGGGTTGGTGGGGTCGGCCCCTATCCCGGCCTGGGCCGCGGCGAGCGAAGCCTGGTAGTGCTCCGCCGCCGTGGCCGAGTCGCCAGTCATCTCCGCGGCCTGGGCGCTCTCGAGGGCCCGCTCCGACGCCCTCGTGTGTTCGTCGTTCCGAGGCGACTCGCCGGTGGCGAGGGTCTCTCCCGCGGGCCTGGGGCCCGGGGCCGATGCGCTCGGGTCGCCACCGGGTGAGCCGGCGCAAGCCCCCGCCACCAGGGAAAGCGAAGCAGCCAGGGCGAGTCCCATGCGGAAGTTCATGCGGAGCCTCCTCAGATGATCTAGAATCTCTCGCGCCGGGGCGAGCAAGCGCCCGGCGGTGGTCCTCAGGGTAGCACAGCACTTCAATGTAGAACCCTCCCGGAATCCGGTCAAACCCCGCGTCCTTCAAGGGTTTCCGCCAGCCGGGTCAGGGTCTCCGCTCTGCCCAGGGCCACGGCTACCTGCCCCAGGTCCGGACCGCTCTCCGAGCCCGACAGCGCCCTGCGGACGGGGTGGAATAAGTCGGCGCCCCGGACCCCCAGCTCCGACCCGGCCGCGCGCACGGCCCCGCTCACGCCCGGCGCCGTCCATTCCTCCAACTCCTGCAGCATCCGGGCCACGGTCTGGACCACTGTACGGGCCCCCGGGTCGTTCCTTACGTCCTCCCTGCCCCTCTCCAGAACCTCCCGCGGGGGATGGAGGAACGTCTCAACGTGGCCGGTGATGTCCGTCAGGGTCTCCAGGCGGGACGCCAGGGCCTCGACGGTCGCCCCCAGCCGCTCGCCCTCCAGGGAAAAGCGCTCGAGGTCCAGGAAGGGACGGAGCGCCTCCGTCAGCGCCCCGGCGTCCATGCGGCGCAGGTGCTGCCCGGACATCCAGCGCAGTTTGGCGGGGTCGTATGTCGTGTCGCTGGCCCCGACCCGGTCGAGCCCGATCAACTCCACGAGCTCCGCCCGCGTCAGCACCTCCCGATCGTCGGGAGCCGACCATCCCAGCAGGGACAGGTAGTTCACCACCCCGTCGGGGTGGTAGCCCGCTTCCCGGAGCGCCCGCACCGACGCCGCTCCCGTACGCTTGGACAGCTTGCCCCCGCCCGGGGCCAGCACGGTGGGCAGGTGGGCGAAAACGGGGGCCGGGTGGTCGAGCGCCTCGAAGAGAAGGACCTGCTTCGGCGTGTTGGACAGGTGCCCGGCGCCCCGCATGACGTGGGTGATCTCCATGCCGGCGTCGTCGACCACGACGGCGAAGTTGTAGGTTGGCCTGCCGTCCGCCCTCAACAGGACGAAGTCGTCGAATGGGGCCAGAGGGAAGGTCACCCTCCCCCGGATGGCGTCGTCCACGGCCACGCCCTCCGCTCCGGCGGGCAGCGCGAAACGCACGACCGAAGGCCGTCCCTGCGCCTCCCGCAGCCGCCGCTCGTCGGCGGTCAGGAACCGACAGCGGCCCGGATAGCGATGCACGACTCCCCCGGTGGTTCGCTCTCCCTCCTCCGCCAGATCGTCGTGTGTGCAATAGCAACGATAGGCCCGACCCGCGTCCATCAACCGGTTGGCGGCACCCCGATACAGCTTCAGCCGCTCACTCTGCCGGCAGGGGCCATGCGCGCCGGGACGGTCCGGGCCCTCGTCCCAGTCGAGACCGAGCCACCGCAGATCCTCGAGGATGGACGCCTCGGACCCAGGCACCGTCCTGTCCGGATCCGTGTCCTCGATGCGCACGACGAATGCCCCGCCGTGATGCCGGGCGAACAGCCAGTTGAAGACGGCGAGGCGGATGTTGCCCAGGTGCAGCAGGCCCGTGGGGCTCGGCGCGAAACGGGTCCTGACGGTCATCGTCCCAACCAGGTGAGGATGCGAGAGGCCAGGACCCGGCTGAATCCCGGGACCCGGGCGATGTCCTCGACGCTCGCGTCCCGGACGCCTTTGAGGGACCCGAACCGAGTGAGGAGGGCCTTCTGGCGCGCCGGTCCGATTCCAGGGATGTCGCCCAGGTCGCTCCTAAGGGTGCGCTTGCTTCGGAGTTTGCGATTGTAGCTGACGGCAAAGCGGTGCGCCTCGTCCCGGATGCGCTGCAGGAGATGGAGGGCCCGGTTGCGGCGGGACAGCCGTACGGGCTCCTTCCGGCCACGCAGGAAGACCTCCTCCTCCTTCTTGGCGAGCGCCAGAAGCTGGACGTCTTCGGCTCCGAGGTCCTTCAGCGCCGTGGCGGCGGCACCGAGCTGACCCTTGCCGCCGTCGATCACGCACAGGTCCGGGAGGGGCCGGGACTCGTCCAGGCGCCGCCGCACGTAGCGATGTACCGCCTCGTGCATCGAGGCGTAGTCGTCGTTGCCCCACTCCCCCCGGATCTTCATGTGTCGGTATTCCGCCTTGCGGGGCTCGCCATTCTCGAACGCCACCACGCTGGCCACGGTCTCGGCGCCCTGGGTGTGGGAGACATCGAAGCAGACCATGAAGCGGGGCACGACCTTGAGGTCCAGTTCCTCCTGGAGGCTGTAGAGAGCCTGATCCGCGCGGTCGGCGGCGAAGGCCAGGGCCGTCATGCGGTCCTCCAGTGCGTGACGAGCGTTATCCGCCGCCAGGCCCACGAGGCGCCGCTTGTCACCTCGCTGGGGCACGCTCACGTGGACTCGCCGGCCCGCCTCACCCGAGAGGACCTCCCCGAGCAGCTCCCGGTCCTCGAAGTCGGATGGCAGCAGGATCTCCCGCGGCAGGCCCCGGATGCGCGCCTCGCCGCCCCCCAGGTAGTACCGGGACAGGAAGCCGGCCAACAGCTCCGTGTCGTCCTCGTCCTCGAGGCCTCCAAAGCGGAGGGTGTCCCGGCCCAGGACGGCGCCGCTCCTCACCCGGAGAATGGCCGCCGTCGCGAGGGCCCCGTCCCGGGCCAACCCCACCACGTCCACGTCGCCCCCACCGAACCTCTCCACCCGCACGTCGCGCGCCAGCGCGTCGAGGCCCCTGAGCACATCGCGCAGGCGGGCCGCTCTCTCGAAGTCCAGCTCCTCCGACGCCCGGCGCATGCGCTCCTCCACGCCCCGCCGGAGGTCCTCCGTCTCGCCGGACAGGACGTGAAGGATCTCGTTCACCATGTCGCGGTATTCCGTCTCGCTCTGGAGCCCCACACACGGAGCCTTGCAGCGTCCGATGTGGTAGTCCAGGCAGGGCCGATCCGGGGCTTCCCGGGGAAGGTCGTAGCGGCACGAGCGCACCGTGTAGAGGCGCTTCACCACCTCGAGCGCCTGGCGCATCCTCCCCACGTCCGTGTACGGTCCGAAGTAGCGGGACCCGTCGTTCACGAGGCGGCGCGTCACCCACACCCGGGGGAAGGGCTCCTTCACCGTGACCTTGATGTAAGGGTACGACTTGTCGTCCCGGAGCAGGAGGTTGAAACGGGGCCGGTGCTCCTTGATGAGGTTGGCCTCCAGGATCAGCGCCTCGGCCTCGGAGCCCACCACGAGGGTGTCGAGGTCTTCGATGCGGCGAGCCAGCTCCGCCGTCTTGAGGGACTTGCCCGCGTCGGCCCGGAAGTAACTCCGCACCCGGGAGCGCAGGTTCTTCGCCTTGCCGACGTAGAGAACCTCCCCCTGGGCGTCCTTGAAGAGGTACACGCCCGGCCGGGTGGAGAGGGATCGGAGACGGTCCTGGAGGTCCACGAAGGGGGCTGACGCGGGAGTGTGCTGGGGCGCTAACCCCTGCGGAGGATCCGGCCCACGGGCATGCCCACGCCCAGCGCGCCGGCTACGGCCAGGTATGCTACCCCGAACGTCAGGGCCGTTCCCACCGCCAGGACGGGATGGACCAGGCCCGGCGACGAAGCCAACAGGCCGTGAACCCACCCGTCGTGCGCCGGCACCGCGGAGCCCAGCACGAGCTTGGCCCCCGCGCCCACCAGAGCGGCCACGACCCCGGCCACGCCGATGCGCGCGAGCCGCCCGGGAGCCGGTCCGTGCGCGCCGATGGCCCGGGTGAGGCTCCGGCGCAGGAGCGCGTACTCCAGCCAGGCGCCCACGGTGGCCCCCAGCGCGAGGCCGGTGGCGCCGAAGCTGAAGCTCCCCACGGATAGCCGGTCCGCGGGCAGCATGAGGGCGGCCCCCACGGCCACGGACACGGCAATCCGCAGGTAGGCGACGCGAGCCGGCGTCCGGGTGTCCCGGAGGGCGTAGAACGTCGACGACAGCAACCGGGACGAGGCGGACGCGACCAACCCGAGGGCGTACGCTGCCAGCACCGCATAGACCAACGTAGTTCCGTCGCGTGGGAAGAGGCCCCGCTCGTAGAAGCCGGCGACGAAGACATCGCCCAGGACCAGGAAGGCCAGGGCCGAAGGCACCAGGAGAAACGCAAGGCGCTCCAGCGACACCCGGACCCGAGGCACCAGGGCAGCCGTCTGGCCCACGCCCTGGCGCGACAGCGCCGGGAGCTCGGAGGCGGCGATGGCCATACCGAAGAGGGAGATGGGGAGGAGGTAGAACGTCTGGGAGTAGCCCAGGGCCGCCGCCGCGCCGTCCGCGAGGAAGGTCGCCAGCCACAGATCCAGCAGGCTGCTCATGTTGACCACGCCCCGCGCCGTCACGACGGGCCAGAAGTTGTGGATGGCCTCCCGGACGCCCTCCACACGCCGGCTCAGGGAGATCCGAAAACCCTTGAGCACCGGCACCAGGAACGGGAGCTGCACCAGGAGCTGGAGCACGCCCCCGGCCAGGCCCGCCCAGGCGAGCGCCACCACGAGGCGCTCGGGCTCCCATCCCCGCAGGCCGCCGAACACCACCATGGTCACGATGAAGGCCAGGTTCCACGCCACCGGCGCCACGTACGAAACGAAGAACCGCCCATGGGAGTTCAGGATCCCCAGGGCCCACGCGGACACCGACAGGGTGGCCGTCATGACGAACAGGATCCGGATGAGGCGGACCATCAGATCCTGTTGCCAGGGTTCCCATCCGAAGAACACCACGGGGACCAGCACCCCCGCCAGGAGGATGCCCACCAGGGCTCCGCCATAGGCCACGGTGGCGAGGATGCCCAGAGCCGCGCCGGCGAAGCGCCCCCCGTCCTCCTCCCTGCCCCGTTCCAGAAAGCCCGCGTATACGGGGATCATGGAGGCGGACAGCGTACCCTCCCCCAGGAGATTCTGGATGACGTTGGGAGTCCTGAGCGCCACCCGGAACACGTCGGCCACCGGGGACAGGCCGAAGAAGAAACCGAAGACCGACTCGCGAACGAGGCCCGCGATCCTGCTCAGGAAGATGCCCCCGCCCACCATCCAGGCCGCGCGGGTTCCGGTGGCGGCCGGAGGCTCGGGAGTCTCTCCGGGAACGGAGGGCCCGGCGTCAGGCGTCGTCGTTTCCACCCTCGGGGAGGGCTCCCCGGGGCCCCTCACCGGTCCGCTCCGTGAGCAGCCTGTGGAGGAACTCGCTCTCCTCGGTGAGGCGGGTGATGTCGCTGCTCATCCGGTCCACCTCCCCCTCCAGGTATCCCATGCGCTCGGCCAGAAGGTCGTCGCCATCCCCCACGCGCCCGCGTTCCAGGCGCGCGGCGAGGGCCCGGCCGAGCTGGGAATCCAGCACGATGGCCAGGAGCGGAATCAGCAGGACGAGGAGCACGATAACGAACCACAGCATGGGCCGAACTTATCCCCGGCCGAGCGACGGAGGCAACGCCGCCGCGAACCGGCGCGAGACATCGTGCAAGAAACGGTCCCCGTAGCGCGTGAGATAGTAGAACACGTTGAGCACCCGCTCCTGGGGGCGCCCGTCCGGATAGAGGTGCAGACGGGCCTTGTCGAGCTGCTGGAGGGCGATCTCGTTCTCCCGCTTGACGGCCTGAAGGATCTTCTTCTCCGCCTCCTGGACGGCGCCGAAGGCCACGCCCCGCGCGTGGGATATGGGCCCCTTCAGCGTGGGATCGATGGCCTTGGCGGCTTCCGACAAGGCGGCGGTGCCCTGGCCGATGGCTCCTTTGAGCTGTCGCAGGGCCTCCCGCACCTCGTCGGGAAGCTCGTCGCGGGCGATGTCGGCCGCCACCTCGTGGAACGGCCTGGCCAGGGCGTGCGGGGGGAGGCCGAACTTGTCCAGGACCTTGCGGATCTTGGATTCCAGGACCGTCACCGAGAAGCGGGGCAGGACCACCGGCATGTCCACGCCGTGCGCCTGGAAGAGGGGCTCCAACTGGCCGAAGTACGCCATCTCTCCGGGACCGCCCACGTAGGCCAGCGTGGGAAAGACCGCGCTCTCCACGACCGGGCGCAGGAGGACGTTGGGACTCACGGTGCATGGCGTCGCGGCGATGCCGGCCAGAACCTCCTCTCGCGTGAGGGCGTACCCGGATCCCTTGAGGGTGAACCCGGCGCCGTCCTCGACACCGTCCCGGTACAGCCGCTCCCTGCCCCCGGGCCCCTCCATGAACAGGTTCACACCCCCCTCCAGGACCGACACCTGAACGCCGTACCCCGCTCCATCGAGCTCGGCGGCCCGCCGGGACAGGACCTCCTCATGGGCCGCGGCGCCCTCCAGCTCCCGGACCAACACCCCCCGGGAGGCTTCCTTGAGGAGGGGTGCGTGGGCGTCCACGAAGAGGACGCCGAACGGAGCCAGCAGGCCCTCCAGGGTCGTGCGGAAGGCGTCGGGCAGCGAAACGCCCCCTTCCCACGTGTCTCGAAGTAACTTGAT
>DASWKP010000186.1:0-14768 GCA_036396575.1 Longimicrobiales bacterium
TGGGGCGTGGGTGGCCGTCACGGTCACCACGGTCGAGGAGGACGAGAACCGGAGGCACTCGGAGGTGTGGATGGTCTCCTCGGACGGGGGCGAGCCGGTGCGGCTCACCGCGCCGGGCACCGAGAGCTCCAACCCCCGCTGGTCCCACGACGGCGGGTACCTGTTCTTTTCGTCCAACCGGGACGGGGGCGACGGAGGCACGTGGGTCCTGCGCATGGACCAGGCCTACACGGGCGAGGCATTCCAGCTCGAGGACTATCCCACGGGCTCCATGCCCGCCGACGGAGGCTTCGCGGTGTGGACGGCGGGTCCGGACGACGACGAGGAGGACGAAGGCGGCGAGAACGACGAGGCCGGCGAGGGTGAACGAGACCCCTTCGCCCGTATGCCCGCCACGGCCCGCCCCCCGCTCGGGAGCGTCACGGAACCGCTGGCGGCATCCCGCTTCGACGGCCGCCACGTCGTGGACTTTCCCTACAAGCGGAACGGCACGGGCTTCATCGCCAACCGGCGGGAACCCCGGGAGTGGACCGCAACGCAGATCTGGATCCAGGACCTGGACGGCGGCGACAAACGCATGATCACCGACGCGCCCTACTCCCATCGGGGCGCCACGGTCTCCCCCGACGGCCGCTGGATCGCGTTCTCGGCCGACCCGGAGATGCGGACCGACTCGGTGATCCAGGCGGAGCGTGACTCCATCGCGCGGCTTCCGTACGATGCCGCGCGCGACGAGGCCCCCACCAACGCCGCGGACATCTTCCTCATCCCCGTGGACGGGGGAGAGCCCCGGCGCGTGACCACGCAGAACGGCAGCGAGGGTGGTCTGGCCTGGTCGCCGGACTCGCGGCGCATCGCCTACCGATCGAGCCTGGAGCGCACCGCCAACAGCAAGTTGTGGATCGTGGACGCCAACGGCGGGGCGCCACGGGACATCCTGGGCGATTGGCAGTTCGAGCCCGGAGGGTTCGAGTGGCTGGACGACGACACCCTCCTCATGAGCGCCTCCATCGGCGGCCGCACCGCCCTGTTCCACGTGGACGCGAACGACGGCTCGATGACCGAGGTGGTGAGCGGGCGCCGGCGCATCAACGGGTTCAGCGATGACGCGAGCCACGAGCGGGTCGCCTTCGTGGCCACGTCCGTGGACCGCCCCACCGAGCTGTACATCGCCAACATCGACGGCACTGGAGAGCGCAAGCTCACGGGCTTCAACGACGAGCTGAACGCTGAGATCGCCTGGCCCACGGCGGAGCGCTTCACCTATGAGTCCGTGGGCGGGCTCGAAATCGAGGCGTGGCTCCAGTACCCCCACGGCTACCGGGAAGGCCAGCGCTATCCCCTGGTCTTCTACATCCACGGCGGGCCCCACGCGGCCTATGGGGAAGGTTGGTTCGACGAGTTCCATAACATCACGGGCGCCGGGATGTTCGTCCTCTACACCAACCCCCGGGGCTCCGGGGGCTACGGCGCCGACTTCACGTTCTCCACGCGGGGACGCTGGGGGATGGAGGACTACGAGGATCTCATGATGGCCGTGGACATCGTGGCGCGGCGGCCCGACGTGGACGAGACGCGCATGGGCGTCACGGGGGGCAGCTACGGTGGCTTCATGACTGCGTGGATCACCACCAAGACCGACCGCTTCGTGGCCGCCCAAGCGGACCGGATGATCAGCAACTGGTTCAGTTGGTACGGCACGTCCGAGGCCCAGGGACTCACGGAGTTCGAGTTCTATGGCAAGCCGTGGGACAACCCGGACCTCTACTGGGACCTGTCGCCCATCAAGTACGTGGACCAGGTCACGACGCCCACGCTCATCGTCCAGTCGGAGGAGGACCACCGGACGCCCATGACCGACGCCGACCAGTGGTTCATGGCCCTGAAGAAGCAGGGCGTGCCGGTCGAGTTCGTGCGCTACCCTCGCTCGAACCACGACCTGTCCCGCACCGGCGAGCCCTGGCTGCTGGTGGACCGGCTGGGGCGGCTGCGCCAGTGGTTCACCCACTGGCTCATGGACTCCGCGATCGCGACGGACGGGTCGTAGCGGGGTCCGCCGGGTCCGCGCGGGCCCCTACCGCCCCCCGTCCACCAGCCTGGTGGGCATCGCCGTGGCCGTCATGAGCTTGTAGATGGGCACGACGGGCGGGCGGGGGGCCTCCTGCGGGGCGCCGCCGCCCCTGCCGCCGCCGGAGCCTCCCCTCGGGGGCTCGGCCGTCCTGGGGATCCAGCCGTCCATGGTGTTCCAGTACACCACGTTGTCGGTCGACTCCGGCTCCAGCATGTGGGTCACGAGACGGCCGAGGAACTGGGCGGTGGGCACGACGTAGGTCCCCACCGGGAAGGTCTCCTCAAGCGTGACGACCTCTCCCACCTCCACGATGGTGGCGGCGGCGTGGTTGTACGCCCGCTCGTGGGTCACGCCGGCCACGGTGTAGGCGTCCACCTCCAGGGCGACGGGCCGGACCAGCCTCTCCACGGTGATGCCGTGCCTGCGCAGCATGGCCACCGCGTCCACGGCATCCCGGGGCAGCAGGTACGCATACGGCCGAGGGCGCAGCTTCGTGGCAACCGGCTTCTTGATGAGTTGGGCCCCCGTGACCTGGACGACCTCCTCAGGCTGGCCCGGATCGGCCCCGCGCCCGCCGCCCCTCACGATCTCGTAACTCACCCGGTAGTCCTCGGCGGCGTACTCCATCCGCACAGCGACGTCGCCGTACGGCGCCGCGCCCATGGCCAGGGTCTCCCGCGTCGCGTCGTCCACGACGGCCATGAGGCGCTCGGCGTGCTCCGCGGCGAACTCGACCACCGCGAGGTAGCCCAGGTAGCCCGCCCGGGCTCCGTCCTCCGGCTCCTGCGTGGGAGCCTCGAAGAGGATGCCCACCGAGTTCACGAAGCCCCCGTAGTTGCGCCCGATACGCGCCTCGGACCCACCGGTGCGCCACGCCTCCTCATCGCCTCCGGTGTAGTACCAGGACTTGTAGCCTTCAGCCTCCAGCCTGGCGTCGATGGCCGGGAAGATCTCCCGATCACACAGGAGCGTGATCTCCTGGGCCGGGTCGAAGTGGCTGGGGCACTGGTAGTTGAGGTTGTACGGCCGGGAGCCCCCGTTATGGCCGTCCACGAAGGCGTGGGGCCGCCACGCGCCTATGATGTTGGCGATGTAGTGGGCGATGGCGGGCTGCTCGAGCTTCACATAGTCCCGGTTCAGGTCGATGCCCCAGGCGTTGCCCCGGGTGCCCCGCTCCGTAGCCTCGAAGCCGTCGGGGTTGATCTGGGGCGCAACCACGACGGTCACTTCGTCCAGCAGCTCGTTGGCTACCGTTCCCGGCGTTGCGAAGTCCCTCATGAGGATCAGCAAGCCCTCCCGGAACGTGCGCTCGCCCCCGTGGACGTTGGCAGCCAGGACCACGATGGGTCGGCCGAGGGTCCAGGCCTCCCACGGCTCGCTCACCAGGGGACGGCTGAACACCGCGTACGGAAGCTCCCTGCCCTCCCAGGTCTGCCCGTACGAGCCCAGACGCATCCCGGTACTGGCTCCGTCCAGCGCCTCCAGAAACTCCCACATCTCCGCATGGCGCGTGTACGCCTGGAAGCCGGACAACTCAGAGGCCGTCCTGGGATAGCCTTCCGCGACGGGGGACCAGGCCACCTGGGCCTCCGCGACCGCGGTCACCAGGAGCGAAAGGACGAGGGTCATCGGAAGTCGATGCCTGAGCATGGGCGTCACCTTTCGGAGCCTTCCCGCCGGAAGGCGCTGTCGTTTCGAGGATCACGTCGGGGCCGCGCGCGAGCCCGCACGAGGATGACCCCTCACGTCCCGGGGTTGCTGGCGCCGGGCAGTTCGCGGTGGCGTGGTAGAGGCCGCGATCGAGCAGATCAAGCCCTACCGCCCGTCTCGATCCAAGCGGTCGAAGGAAGGCGTGTAGGCCATCGTCCCGACCGGGGGCCGAAACCCGGGATGGCCCTGGCACGTCGGTAACCGGGAGGACGCGGAGAGCCGCGCCCCCACCCGCACCCCGAGGCCCGGGCCATGGAAACGCTCTGGAACGACATCCGCTTCAGCGCCCGGGCGCTGGCCAGACAGCCCGGTACCGCCCTGGTCTCGGTGCTGATCCTCGGCCTGGGGATCGGCCTGTGCAGCTTCATGTTCTCCATTATCCACGGCGTGTACTTCCGGGGCCTCGACGCCCCGGAGCCCGACCGCATCGCGCTCCTCTACGGGGTCAACACCAGCCGGCCGGGCGACGAGGGACGCGGGTGGTCCATCCCCAGCCAGGACTTCGTGGACTTCCGGGAGCGCCAGCGCTCCTTCGAGGGGCTCGCGGCGTGGTGGGGCGGCACCGTGAACATCTCCGGGACCGAGGGGCCCGAGCGCTTCCAGGGCGCCTTCGTGACGGCCAACAGCTTCGACCTCCTCCGGGTGCGGCCGGTCCTGGGCCGCGCCTTCCGGGAGGGCGAGGACGCCCCGGACAGCCCGCCCACCGTGATCCTGGGCTACGACCTGTGGCAGAACCGCTACGGCGGCGATGCCGGCGTCCTGGGCCGGGTGGTCAAGGTCAACGGTGAGCAGGGCACCATCGTGGGCGTCATGCCCCAGGGGTTCCGGTGGCCCTCCAACCACGAGGTCTGGGTCACCATGGACGACGATCCCCTGCGGAGCGCGCGTCGTCAGGGGCGGTTCTACCAGGTGTGGGGACGCCTGAACCCGGCGGTCGAGTGGGAGGGCGCCGAGATGGAGGTGGTGGCAATCGCCCGCCAGCTTCGAGAGGAGTATCCGGAGATCAACGAGGACATCAGCGCGGAACTCATGACCGCTGTGGAGGCCGAGACCGGTCCCGAGTTGAACGCCCTCTTCGGGGCCATGGTCGTGGCCGTGGTGTTCGTCCTCCTCGTGGCGTGCGCCAACGTGGCCAACCTCCTCCTGTCGCGGGCCGCGCTACGCATCCGAGAGGCGGGGATCCGGGTGGCCATGGGGGCCAACATGCTCCGCGTGGTGACGCCGTTCTTCGCCGAAGCACTGGTCCTGGCCGCCGGGGGGGCGGTTCTGGGCACCGTCCTGGCGTACTACTCGGTGAATGCCTTCGATCTCGCTACCGCGCCCTCCCAGACCGGCCGGCCCTACTTCATGGCGTTCACCGTGGACTTCTCGACGCTCCTCTTCGTAGTGGGCCTCACGGTGGTCACCGCTCTGGTCGCCTCGGCCGCGCCGGCCATCAAGATGGCTCGGACCGACGTCAACGGAATCCTCAAAGACGAGAGCCGGGGCTCCTCGGGCCTCCGCATGGGGAGGCTTACCCGCACGCTGGTCATCGTCGAGGTGGCCCTGTCGTGCGCGCTCCTGGTGGGTGCCGGGCTCATGACCAAGAGCATGGTCCGCCTCGGCCGCTATGAGCTGCCTTTCGAGCCCGAGGCGTACTTCACGGCCCGGGTCGGGCTCTTCGAGACGGACTATCCGGAGCGGGAGGACCGGCAGCGCTTCTGGGAGGAGCTCGAGCGCCGGCTGCGGGCCGACCCCGACCTCCGCTCGGTGGCTCTGGTGTCCTCCCTCCCGGGGGCCGGAGCCGGCCGGACGCGCATCCGCCTGGAGGGCGTGACCTACCAGGAGGTCCGGGACCAGCCCGACGTGCGTACGGCGATGGTCACGGCGGGCTTCTTCGAGCTGATGGGGGCGGAACTCCTCCAGGGGGAAGGCTTCGGGCTCCAGCACACCGCGGACGCGGAGCGGGTGGCGGTGGTCAACCGCTCGTTCGCCGAGCGCTTCTGGCCCGGCGAGTCACCCCTGGGCCGGCGCTTCCAGCAGGGGACGTCGGACACCATCCCCTTCACCACCATCATAGGCGTCGCTCCTGACCTGCAGATGGAGGGCTTCCAGTCGGCCGGAGATTCCGACGTGGGCCCCGAGGGCTTCTACGTGCCCGTGGGCCAGTTGGACCCGTCGTTCCTCAGCGTCACCGCGCTGCCCAACAGCGCGGCTCCCCTCGGGCTGGCGGCGGACGTGCGGGCGGCCGTGGAGGGCCTGAATCCCGACCTTCCCATCTACGACGTGCGTGCCCTCGACGAGGTCATCGGCCGCGAAACATGGTTTTACGTGGTCTTCGGCCTGGTCTTTGTGGCCTTCGGAGTCGCGGCCCTGTTCATGGCCTCGGTGGGCCTCTATGCCGTGCTGGCGTTCTCCGTGACCCGCCGCATCCAGGAGCTGGGGATCCGCATGGCCCTGGGGGCGGGCACGACCGATGTCCTGGGCCTGGTCCTCCGCCAGAGCGCCAGCCAGGTCGGCATCGGCCTGGCGGTGGGCCTGGTCCTCGCCTGGGGCGTCTCGAGGGTCGTGGCCATCATCATGTTCCAGGTGGAGCCCCGGGATCCCTGGGTGTTCGGGGGAGTGGTGGGGGTGGTCGTGGCCGTGGGGCTCCTGGCGAGCGTGCTGCCCGCCCGCCGGGCCACCGGCGTGGACCCTGTGGTCGCGCTCAGGTACGAGTAGCCCGGGGTCGGCTCCTCAGTACTCCTCCCACCACGTCTGATCCAGTAGCTCCAGGTAGGCGATGGACTCCATGGCCGCCATGACGTCGCAGTTGTTGTAGTGGATCTCGGTCCGGCGCACGCGGGTGAGGCCCTCTGCCCCGTCCAATCCTGAAATCACCATGCCGTCGATCCGGGACAGCCAACCGTCGATATTGCCCGTCGAGCCCGCGAGGATCACGCCGTTCCACTGAAATCCGAAGCCGGTACCGAACGCCCCCGGCACGATGAGTACGCCCCGACCCGACCAGGACCAGCCGGCGTTGAGGTCGTTGGTCGCTCGGACCACGGGAAAGGAGTCCGAAGGAATGGCCGCGAAGTTCGGCGGCGAACCGTCGTGCTTGATGGCGAAGGTCGGGTCCTGAAGGACGTCCCAACGGACCCTGGCGCTGTCGTACACGGCCGCGTACGTGGCGAAGTCGGAATCGGCCGGGCTACCCTGGATCGTGCCCCCGGTCTGGATCGCCAGTCCCATATGCACGACGCCCGCCACGTCGGCGATCCCCCCCGTGGAGCAATCGAGGGACGTGGACGTGTCGAAGCCGCTGAGGACGGCGGAGGAGCGAGCCTGAACGATCGTGGAGCTCGTCACCAGGGCTCCGTGGATGCCCAGGGGGTCCTTGTGGAGGCGGGCGTACTGGCTGACCGTCCGGCTCGCCGGCGATTGGGGAAAGAGGTCGTTCTCGATCGTCGCGGTGGATTGGATGAGATAGAGGTCGGTGACCGAGTCCTCCACGGCCAGCATCCGGGTCCGGATGAGGACCTCGCCGTTTCCGATGAAGTAGGTCACGGAGTCGCCGGGAACTCCCAGGGATTCCCCCGCGAAGCGGCTCAGGCCCGCTCTGGCCACCGACAGGGCCTCGCCGCCCTCCTGGCTCTGGTAAGCCAGCTCGGCCTCGAGGCGCACCACCTGGTATCCGATCGCGCCGGCCACCGCCACGGCGAAGAGCAGGAAGACCACGAAGGCCACCGCGAAGCCCCCGCGCTGGCACGGCCGTCCCTTGGCATGCATGGCCGCGCCCTGGGACGCGCCGGAGATAGAGGCGTCAGCGGGCATTGAGCAACGCCGTCTCCACGTTGAGCGTGAAGGTGATGTCCTCCTGGCCTCCGCCTTCTGCCGGCGCCTGGGCGACGGACACGATCCGGATCCCGTCGATGGCGTCCAACTCTGACGTGAGGCGCTTGTAGTACACGTCACTTCCCTTCCGGTACTCGAGGTAGGTCGCCGGAGAGAGCCCCGTGGCGAACTCCACCAGGTCCTCCCCGTAGTTGCCCGTGTACAGCGCCGTCTTCGAGGGATCCAGGGCACTGGTGTCCAGGCTGAACTCCACCTCTCTGTAGATCATGAGGATGTCGCCGATATCGATGGGCGTGCCCGCCGTCGCTTCCAGGTTTCCGAGGCGACTGAACTCGTCGAACGCACCGACGGTGTCGGCTCCCGCCGCCGCGCATCGCATGGCGGCGTTACCGGCACCCCTTTGCATGGAGTTCCAGGTGGCCGAATGGAAGGTCCAGTCGCGGTCGGTGGCGTCCCACAAAGCGAACCCCGCCACATCGTCGGACTCCACGTCGTCGTCTCCGCCGGGGATGTGGACGACCAGGTTGACGCCCTGCTTCTCGCATACCATCGCGAGGAGAATCGGAGTCCGGACCACCACCTGGCCCGAGTCCGCCACCACCACCCCCCCGGGGACCACGGCCCTCAGCTCGGAGGAGATGAGCTCCGCCACGGCCCTGGCGTTGTCCTGCACCTCGGCCCGGCGCACGAGGAACGAGTAAAAGTCGTTCTGGACCAGGAAGAGCGTGCTGGCCAACATGACCAGGATCGTCCCCATGGTCATGGCGACCAGGGTCTCCATGAGCGTGAAGCCGCCCCGGCCGGCGCCCCGGCGCGGGCCTACCAGGGGCTGGATACGAACGAGCGGGCGGTGTGCCTGGGCCCCGAGCCCGTCACCGGGGAGAGATCCACGGTGAGCTGATGGACGAGCGGGCTGTACAGCGCCACGGTGAACGTGCGCGCGTACGATCGCCCGCGCACGACGAGCGTGTCCCCCCGGGTCCCGGTGGTCAGCGAGTCCGGGACGACGGTCTCCAGGCTGTCGAGGCCGTCCCTGGCCAGCCAGACGACCTCCGTTCGGAGCGCGGCGCTCTCGATCTGCGTGGCCAGGCTCCCGGAAAGCTGGAGGGCCATGATCACGCCCACCGAGAAGATCAACAGGGCGCCGATGATCTCGATCAGTGTGAAACCGTCGCGGGTGGTGGGGCACGGCTCGCTCCGTCCTTTCAACGCGCGGCGACGCGGGAGGAGCCCCTGGCGTTGAACGTCACCACGTACTCGTTCACTCCGGCCCCGAAGACGGCTTCGCGGGTCGCCTGGTCCGTGAGGTCCGCGACTCCCCGCGAGTCGAAGGCCACGGTATCGCCTTGCATGTCCAGGTCGATGGCATCGAGGTTGAGGTCCCAGGTGGGACCGAAGCGCCGCTCGGCATACTGTCGGCCCGTCGCGGACGTCAGGGTGTAGAAAAGAGAGTCCTCGTCGAAGCGGATGGTCACTCGTTCCCTGGCTCTCATGGCGGAGCTCCGAGCCAGCGTCAGGTCCCGCTGGAACACCTGGGCCGCCCGACGGGCCGACGACCTCGCTAGATACGAGCTGAACACGGCTGCCGCCACGGCCGTGGTCACGGCCGCGATCAGCAGCACGATGGTCAACTCGAGCAGCGTGAACCCGCGCGGCGGCGGGCGGCTCGAATCTCGCGGCCTCAGAGTGCACAAGGGGGGACCAGGTAAGATGAAGGCACCGACTCCAAAGATGGTCGTTCCGTGACGATCCCTCAACGCTTTCATGGCCGACACGCGCCTCCTCCCGCGTTCGCGGAGGCGCGTGGCACGGCCCGGGGATGGACGCATATTATACCCACGTGGACCCGGTTGGATACTCGACATCGATGAACCTCGGGTCACGGGCGCGCGAGTGACACTTCTCCCGCCTCGACCCGTGACGCACTTCAGGAGGCAGCCACATGACACGCCACGCCACCACCTTGGGCCTGAGCCTGAGCCTGCTCCTCTCGGCGGGAATCGCCAGGGCACAGGACTTCCCGACCGATGATCCCGTGATCCAGCGCCTCTGGGCCGAGGGGATGGACCGCTCCCAGGTCTACTCCCTGAGCCAGACGCTGCTGGACTCCCTGGGGCCCCGTCTCACGGGGACTCCTGAGTCCGACGCGGCGGCGGACTGGGTCATCCGGATGTATCGGTCCTGGGGCATCGAGGCGTACAACGAACCCTATGGGACGTGGGACGGTTGGCGCCGGGGCACGACCCACGTGGACCTGGTGCGGCCCCGGGTCCGTACCCTGGAAGCGACGATGCTGGCGTGGAGCCCCGGCACGGACGGACCCGTCGAGGGGGAGGTTCTCGCCCTGCCCCGTGCCACCTCCCCGGCGGACTTCCCGGAGTTCCTCGGTCGGGTGGCGGGGAAGTTCGTTCTGATGAACCCGGCGGAAGTCACGTGCCGGCCCGACGACAACTGGGCCGAGTTCGGCACGGACGAGTCCATCACGCGCTTGGAGACGTGGCGCGACGACGTGGACGCGGACTGGGCTCGCCGGATCGAGGCCTCCGGGCTTCGACCCGCCGAGCTCGTCACGGCGCTGGAAGAAGCCGGCGCCGCCGGCATCCTCACCTCCCGCTGGTCGAACGGCTGGGGCGTCCAGAAGATCTTCAGCGCCGGCACGGAGCGCGTGCCCACCCTGGACCTCAGTTGCGAGGACTACGGGCTCGTCTTCCGGCTTGCCGAGAACGGCCAGGGCCCGGTGCTCCGCGTCGACGCCAGAGCCGAGAGTCTGGGCGAGGTGGAGGTCGCAAACACGATCGGCGTCATCCGCGGAAGTGAGCTTCCCGACGAGTACGTCCTCCTGTCCGCCCACTTCGACTCGTGGGACGGCGGCTCCGGCGCCACCGACAACGGCACGGGGACGATCACGATGATGGAGGCGATGCGGATCCTCGCCACCGTCCATCCTCGGCCCAGGCGCACCATCCTGGTCGGTCATTGGAACGGCGAGGAGCAGGGACTGAACGGATCCCGGGCCTTCGCCTTCGACCACCCTGAAATCGTCGAGGGTATGCAGGCGCTCTTCAACCAGGACAATGGAACGGGTCGCGTGTCGCGCCTCTCGATGCAGGGACTGACGGAGGTGGCGCCGTACTTCGCCGAGTGGTTCTCCGCGATTCCGCGGGACCTCACCCAACACGTCACCATGGAGATCCCCGGAACGCCCGGAGGGGGCGGCAGCGACTACGCTTCCTTCATCTGTGCCGGCGCGCCGGCCTTCTCCCTCAGCTCCAACAGTTGGGATTACGGCACGTATACCTGGCACACCAACCGGGACACGTTCGACAAGGTCGTCATGGACGACCTTCGCAACAACGCGGTCCTGACCGCCATGCTGGTCTATCTCGCGGCGGAGGAGGCCGACACGCTGCCGCGGACCCGGAGGGTCATGCCCGCCGATCCGCGCACCGGCATTCAACGCGAGTGGCCTGCCTGCCGGGACGGCACGCGGAGGTCCCGTTGAGACTTCCCCTTCTCGTCGCGCTTATTCTGCTCTGGCCCGGGGGTGACCTCCGGGCCCAGGGCGGCTCCGCCGATGATGGGGCTCCCTCCGGAGTGATCCAGGCCTTCGTGCACGGAGGCCTTCGCGTAACGAGCGTTGCCGGCGAGGTCGGGGTCATGGCCGGCGGAGCCGCCGGCCTCAGCCTGTCCGACCGCATCTATGTGGGGGGCGGTGGCTGGATGCTTCTGCGGGACTCGGATATCGGAGGCGCCGGAGTCTATCAGAGTCGTGCCCTGGGCGTAGGCTATGGAGGCGTCATGGTCGATGTCACGTTGGCGGACCCCGGCTCGAAGCGGACCGTGGCGGTCCGGGCATTGCTGGGGGTAGGCAACCTGGACATCCGGGACCCCATCACCGGGATCCGGATCGACTCCAGCAACTTCGTCGTCATGGAACCCGAGGCCGTCGCGCGCGTCGGGCTGGGGAGGAGGATGGCGATTGAGGGCACCCTGTCCTACAGGGCCGTGTTCGGCCTGGATGCCCTTTCCGGGTTGGACGATGGGGACGTCGGTGGCCCCGGATTCAGCGTCCTGTTGCGTGTCGGACCGTTGTCATAGTCCCTCCTGAAACCCCGTGTGAACCGCCCTGCCCTCATCGGCCGTTTCACTATGAAGTTGCAGAACGGACGGAAATGACCGATTATAGTTCCGTCGACGGAGACATTCCCTACGACCACCCCCCCGGAGGACCCGTGTCAGACACAGAGCCCAAAGTCATGTCCATGGTGGAGCGGGAGCTGAAGAAGAACCCGAAGGCCACGGTCGATGATCTCTTCACCAAGGCCAAAGCCATTGCGGCGTCGGTGGGCGCCCTCACCAAGCGACAGTTCCACGCGCGCTATCCTCTCCAGGTGAAGAGAAGGAAGGGCATGGGCGCCGATACGGGCGCGGCCAAGGCTGCGGCAAAGCCCGGACGGAAGGCCAAGGCGCCGGCGAAGCCCCGGCCGAAAGCCAAGGCCAAGGCTGCGGCGAGCTCTCAACCCAAGGCCAAGGCCGCGCGCAGGACGACCCGCAAGAGCGGTCGCAAGTCGACCAGGGCGGCGGCGAAAGCGGCACCCAAGGCCGCGGCGAAAGCCGCACCGAAGGCTGCGCCAAAGGCGGCTCCGAAGCCGAAGGCGCCCCGTCGCCCGCGCCGGGCGGCGCGGAAGGCTGCCGCACCGGCTACCGCACGCACCGCCGCCGCACCCGCCGTGAACCGCGAGAAGGTACGCTCAGTGCTCCTGGGCTTCGCCTCGGACCTCGCGGCGGCCGAGCAGCGCACCGACCTCGTGAAGCTGCTGGCCGGCGTGGACCGCTATGTGGACAAGGTCATCAAGGCTTCCAGCTAGCGGCAAGCACCGCATGAACGGTCAGCGCCCCGCCGGTCCCGACCGGCGGGGCGCTTCGTTCACACCCCCTGGCGCGTCGAGCCCTCTCCCCTCAGGCTCGCTCCCCCAGAGCCAGCATCTCCCGCACCGCCATCCCCAGGCCGGCCAGGCCGGCGCCTGCGTCCTCTCCCTGGATCTCCTCCAGGAGGTCGTGGAAGCGCGCCACCTCCCGACTCTGCGAGCGAAGAGCGGACTCCACGACGGCTTCGGCGCCGCTCCCCAGGGGGGCCGCGCGCATGGCGTGGGTGACGAGGCGCTGGCGGGCTCTGGTCAGGTCGTCCGAAAGGGCCTGAGCGGCCCTCTGTTCCCACCGGTCGCTCCCCGCCGCCGCGAAGATGGCCTTGCGCAGCCAAGCGATCCGCAGCGTCTCCGAGATCCGGTAGAAGACCCGGGCGGTCTCCACGGGATCGGATCCGGTCTCTTCGGCGGCCCGCAGGATCTCGAGCAACTGGTCCAGGAACCTCAGCGTGATGAGGCTCGTGGCAAACTCGTCGTCGGCGCCCGTCTCATGGATCTCCGCGACACGTGAGTTGAACAGGTCCCGGTCCTCGCCAGCCACGATGTCCCCAAAGTGGCCCCGGAGGACCGACAGGCCTTCGAAGCTCGCCGTGATGACGTTGGCCGTGGGCGTGGCGGCGGGGACGTTGGTCAGGACCCAGCGGGCCGTGCGTTCCAGGACCCGGCCCAGGCCCAGCAGCCAGCGATAGGCCACACCCGCGGGCAGGCGCTTGCTCTGGTCCGCCATCCTCTGGAGGAGCGCGCGGTGGCCGGCCAGACGGGCGGCCACCAGCCAACTCCTCACCACGTCCGCCGGCGTCCGACCGGTGTCCCGCGCCACGCGATGCACGAAGGTGGCCCCCATGAGGTCCACCACGTCGTTGGTGATCTGGCTCGCCACCACTTCCCGCCTCAGACGGTGGTCCCAAAGGTGGTCCTGACCCGCCTCCATGACGGCCCGGGGAGGGAAGTAGCCCAGGAGGTAGCTCTCCGTCACCGAGTCGTCAGGGATGTCGCTGGCCAGAAGCTCCTTCATGAGATGGAGCTTGGCATACGCCAGCAGAACACACAGCTCGGGGCGGGTCAGTCCGACCCCCATCTCCTGCTCACGCTCCATGAGCTGCTCGAAGGTGGGGAGGTACTCGCTGGCCCGGTCCAGGTTGCCCGACTTCTCCAGGGCCGCGATGAGCCCCTTGAACTCGCCCCCGATCTCCCGGGCGCGGTTCTCATCCAGAGAGATGGCCAGGCTCTGGGACCGGTTGTGCTCCAGGACCAGCTCCGCCACCGCCTCGGTGACATCCTCCAACAGCGCGTTCCGGCGTTCCTCGGAGAGGGCTCCGTCCCGGACGGCGGGGTTCAGGAGGATCTTCAGGTTCACCTCGTGGTCCGACATGTCCACGCCGGCAGAGTTGTCCAGGGCGTCCGTGTTGAGGCGCCCGCCGGCCAGGGCGTACTCCACTCGAGCCCGTTGGGTGAATCCCAGGTTTCCCCCTTCCCCGACGACCTCGCAGCGGAGGTCGGGGGCGTCCACCCGCACGGCGTCGTTGGCGGGGTCCCCCGCGTCCGCGTGGGTCTCGGTGGAAGCCTTCACGTACGTGCCGACGCCGCCGTTCCAGAGCAGTTCCGCCGGCGCGCACAGCACCGCCTTGATGAGCCTCTCTCCGTCCAGAGCACCCACGTCCTCCGCAAGGCCCAGCACCTCCCGCGCCTGGGGCGTGAGCTCCACCTCCTTGGCGCCTCGGGACACGATCATGGCCCCCGGGCTGAGAACGCTCCGGTCGTAGTCCTCCCAGGACGAGCGCCCCAGGGCGAAGAGGCGCTCCCGCTCGACGAAGGACGCTTCGGGATCGGGATCCGGGTCGATGAAGACGTGACGGTGGTCGAAGGCGGCAAGGAGCCGGATCTGGCGGCTCAGCAGCATGCCGTTGCCGAAGACGTCGCCGCTCATGTCGCCGATGCCCACGACCGTGAAGGGCTCGGCCTGGATATCCTTGCCCCTCTCCCGGAAGTGGAGCTTCACGCACTCCCACGCGCCCCGGGCCGTGATGCCCACCTGCTTGTGGTCGTACCCGTTCGATCCGCCGGAGGCGAAGGCGTCTCCGAGCCAGAAGGCGTACTCCGCCGCCACCCCGTTCGCCAGATCGCTGAAGCTGGCCGTGCCCTTGTCAGCGGCCACGACCAGGTAGGGGTCCGGCCCATCATGGCAGACCACGTCCTCGGGCGGGAGCGTCCGCCCGTCTGCCCCCAGGTTGTCCGTGACGTCCAGG
>DASWKP010000187.1:0-5875 GCA_036396575.1 Longimicrobiales bacterium
TCTGTCGTTTCGGGACGCCCTGGAAGCGGTGCGGCTCCGCGGTGAGCTCATGTTCCAGGCGGGCCGGACGCGCCCGGGCACCATGTCGGCGGTGTTGGGCCTCGATGACGAAGCCGTGGAGGCGGTCTGCTCGGCGGTCGAGGACGGGATCTGCGTACCGGCGAACTTCAATGCCCAGGGTCAGGTCGTCATCAGCGGCGACGCGCCGGGTGTCCGGGAGGGGGCGGAGAGGGCCCGGGACGCCGGGGCCCGCCGCACGCTGCCGCTGAACGTGTCCGGCGCTTTCCATTCGCCCCTCATGGAACCCGCGGAGAAGGGCCTCAGGGACAGGCTGGCGGACGTGACGTTCGCGGACCCGCGATTTCCCGTCGTCTCCAACGTGACCGCTGCGCCCGTGACCCGGGGGGAGGAGGCCCGACACCTCCTGGTCAGACAGCTCACGGCACCCGTGCGGTGGTCGGCGTCGGTGGGGCGCATGGTGGAGCTCGGCGCGTCGCGGTTCCTCGAGCTGGGGCCGGGGAGCGTCCTGACGGGGCTCAACCGCCGGAACGCCCCCGATCTGCCCTGCCAGGCGGTGGGGGACTCGTCGGGAGTCGAGAGCTTCGGAGCGTGACGGATCCCGAGTCGACCCGGTCACCGGACGCACAGGAGGGGTGATGAGCGAAGAACCGTGTGGGGAGATCGACGGAGTCGTGGCCCTGGTCACTGGTGGGTCGCGGGGGATCGGGCGAGCCATCGGAGAGGCGCTGGCGCGGGGCGGGGCCCGCGTGACGCTTGCCGCCCGGGACGGGGAGCGGGCGGCACAGGCGGCTGACAGCCTCCCGGGAGGGCCTCACCTCGGACTCGCGTGCGACGTGAGCGACGCCGATTCCGTGGCGCGGTGCGTGGAGGCGGTCGAGGCAGATCTCGGCCCCATCGCCGTCCTGGTCAACAACGCCGGGATCACCCGGGACAACATCCTCCTTCGCCTCAAGGATGAGGACTGGGACGCCGTCATCGACGTGAACCTGAAGGGTGCCTTCAACGCCACGCGGGCGGTTGCCCGCGGCATGATGAAGCGCCGGGAGGGCGTGATCCTGAACGTCACGTCGGTGGTGGGCCTGGTGGGAAACGCGGGCCAGACCAACTACGCCGCGTCCAAGGCGGGGCTCCTCGGCCTCACCAAGAGCGTGGCCAAGGAGCTGGCCTCCCGGAACGTGCGCTGCAACGCCATCGCACCGGGGTACATCGAGACCGACATGACGGCGGATCTGCCGGAATCGGCCACGGCGGACCTCCTTTCACGGATCCCGCTGGGGCGACTCGGGGACCCGTCGGACGTGGCCTCGCTGGCGCGCTTTCTCGTGGGCCCCGGGGCTCGCTACATTACCGGCCAGGTCATCGCCGTCGACGGCGGAATGGTGATGTGAACGGGCCGTCCGGGCCCAGAGGGTTCCGGACGGTCGTCTTTCAAGCTCGAACCCAACAACGGAGGTGGGACCGATGTCGGAGGCGACAGAAGCCAAGGTGAGGGAGATCATCATCAACGAGCTGGGCGTGGAGTCGGAGAAGGTCACCAAGGAGGCCTCCTTCGTGGAGGATCTCGGAGCGGATTCGCTCGACACGGTGGAGCTCGTCATGGCGTTCGAGGAGGAGTTCGGAATCGACATTCCCGATGAGGATGCCGAGCAGATGCGGACCGTTGGGGACGCCATCGAATACCTGCGTAAGCATTCCGGGTGAGTCGACCCTCGCTGGACGATCGCCGCGCGCACCGGCGCGTGGTGATTACGGGACTTGGCGTCATCAGCCCCGTGGGCAACGACGTGGACACCACCTGGGAGAGCCTCCTGGGCGGTGTCAGCGGGTGTGGGCCCATCACTCAGTTCGAGACGACGGACGAGTTCGCCACTCGTCTGGCGGCGGAGGTGAAGGACTTCGATCCCGGGAGCTTCCTCGATCCGAAGGAAGCTCGCCGCTTCGACCGCTATTCTCAGTTCGCGTTGGGTGCCGCTGACGAGGCCATGCGGCACGCGGGCCTCGACAACGGCTCGCCCGTACCGCCGGAACGATTCGGCGTGATCTTCGGGAGCGGCATCGGTGGGATCCACACTCTGGAGGAGCAGCACCGGGTGCTCATGGACAAGGGGCCCCGGCGGGTGAGTCCGTTCTTCATCCCGATGTTCATTCCGGACATCGCGGCGGGGCTCATTTCGATCCGCTTCGGCGCTCAGGGTCCCAACTACGCCACGGTGTCCGCGTGCGCATCCAGCGCCCATGCCGTGGGCAACGCCGCCGGTTACATCGCGCGGGGCATCGCCGACGTCATGATCGCCGGCGGGGCGGAGGCCACCATCACACCCCTCACGGTCGCGGGCTTCGCGTCCATGAAGGCCATGTCCACGCGAAACGACGAGCCCGAGACGGCGAGTCGCCCCTTCTGCGCCACCCGGGACGGCTTCGTCATCGGGGAGGGCGCTGGAGCGGTCGTCATGGAGTCACTCGACCACGCGCTGGCGAGGGGAGCCGACATTCTGGCGGAAATGGTCGGGTACGGGCTCAGCGCGGACGCGCATCACATCACGTCTCCGGCGCCGGAAGGCATCGGGGCGCAGCTCGCCATGCGCAGGGCCCTGGAGCAGGCGGGCGCCGAGCCCGGCGACGTGGACTACATCAACGCCCACGGCACCTCGACTCCAGCCAACGACACCAACGAAACAGCCGCCATCAAGGCGGTGTTGGGCGACGCGGCCTACGAATGCGTCGTCGGTTCCACGAAGTCCATGACGGGCCACCTGCTCGGGGCCGCGGGAGGCGTGGAAGCGGTGGTGTGCGCCCTCGTGTGCAGCGAAGGTGTCATCCCACCCACCATCAACTTCCATGAGTCGGACGCCACATGCGATCTCGACTACGCCCACCTGGGGATGGTGAAGCGTCCCGTGGGCCTGGCCCTGTCCAACTCCTTCGGGTTCGGGGGGCACAACGTGTGCCTCGCCATGCGGCGTTGGGACGGAGAATGACGGGGCCCGGGGGCGGTGGCCCTGCCGGGTTGATGTCGCGGAGTCGCTTCGAGGGATAGAGGAGCCCCATGCGCGTCGGATTCGGTTACGACTCCCACCGGTTCGTGGAGGGGGTGCCCCTCGTCCTTGGCGGCATCGGGATCCCCGATCATCCGGGTCTGGCGGGGCACTCCGACGGCGATGCCGTGGCCCACGCCGTCATCGACGCCCTCCTCGGCGCGGTGGCGGCCGGAAACGTGGGGAGCCATTTCCCGCCCACGGACGAGCGCTGGAAGGGAGCCGATTCCATGGACCTGCTGGCGCGCGCCATTCGGATTCTCGAAGGCCGCAACTACCAGGTCGTCAACCTCGACGTTACCGTCGTGTGCGAGACCCCCCGGATCTCACCGTGGTCCGACCAGATGCGGGAGGCACTGGGACGGGTTCTGGGCGTGGGAAAGGAACACGTTTCCGTGAAGGGCAAGACCAACGAGGGCATGGGATGGATCGGGACCGGCGAAGGACTCGCGGTGTTCGCCGTGGCCGCGGTGGACAGCATGGGCCGGGTGGGGGGCACACCGGCGTCGTGAGGTTGCGGAGCCGGGGCGATGGACCCCCGGTACGGTGGCGGGGGAAGGCCCGTGGGCGGTGAAATCCTGGCCTTCCTGGAGCGGCTCCCGAACCCGGCTGTCTACGGGCTCCTCGCCTTCGGGGCCGCGCTGGAGAATCTCGTGCCCCCCATACCGGCTGACACCTTCGTCCTGCTGGGAGGCTTCCTGGCGGGACGGGGCCGCCTGTCGTCCGTCACGGTCTTCGTCCTCACGTGGGTAGCCAACGTCGGCTCGGCCCTCGCGGTCTACTGGATCGGACGCGTCCACGGCCGGGTCTTCTTCGAGGAGGGCGCGGGCCGGCACGTCCTTCGGCCGCGGCAGCTCCGGCGCATGCGGCGCTTTTACCGGCGCTGGGGCACCCCGGCCATCTTCCTGGCGCGTTTCCTTCCCGGGCTGCGGGCCGTGGTACCCGGCTTCGCCGGCGTGAGCGGCCACCCCTTCTGGCCGTTGGCCATTCCACTGGCCGCGGCTTCGGCCATCTGGTACGGGGCCCTGGTCGTGGTCGGCGTAAAGGCGGGCCGAAACCTCCCGGCCGTCCTCGCCTTCCTGTCCGCGACCAATCTGGTGCTCGTTCTGGTCGCCGTGGCCTGCGCCACCGTCCTCGTCATCTGGTGGCGCCGTGGTCGGGGCGGACGGCGCGAGCCCGACTGATGGACCGCGACCGGGCCTTCCGGTTGGAGCACTTCGCCGACTTCGTGACCTTCGAGCGAGGCCTGGCGGACCGGACGGTGAAGGCATACGGCCAGGACCTGCGACGGCTCCTGGCCTTCCTCGATGCCGAGGGACTCCACCAGCCGGAAGCCGTCACGAGCGCCCACGTCAGAGCCTTCGTCCGACATCTGAGCGACGAGGGCCTGGCACCGACCACGGTCCGCCGGATCCAATCGTCACTGCGGACCTACTTCGCCTTCCTCGTGGCCGAAGGGGTCGTCGAGGAGGACCCCACCGAACAGCTCCAGTCTCCCCGGGTCGAACGGAAGCTCCCGGACGTCCTGTCGGTGGAGGACGTGGAGCGACTGCTGGAATCCCCGGACCCCTCGGGACGCCTCTACTGGCGTGACCGGGCCATCCTCGAGTTCCTGTACGCGACGGGCGTGCGGGTGTCGGAGCTGACCGAGCTTCCCCTGTCCGCCCTGGATCTGGAGGAGGGTATCTGCCTGGTGTTCGGTAAGGGGTCCAAGGAACGCCTCGTTCCGATCGGGGCCCCGGCGCGCCGCGCTCTGGAGCGCTACCTGCGAGCCGTACGACCTGAGCTGGACCGGGGCAGGGGAGGGGGGAGGGTCTTCCTGAACGCGCGTGGGTTCCCTCTGTCCCGCATGGCGGTCTGGACCCTGGTCCGGAACGCGGCCAGGCGGGGCGGAGTTCGGAAGCGCGTATCTCCGCACACGCTACGCCACTCCTTCGCCACCCACCTGCTCGAGGGAGGGGCGGATCTGGCGGCGGTGCAGGAGCTTCTGGGTCACGCCGACATCACCACGACCCAGATCTACACCCACGTCGACCGGTCCTACCTCCGGGACGTCCACCGGACCTTTCACCCCAGAGGGTAGACCCCTCCACTCCCGGCGGAACGCGCTGGATCAGCGCTCAGCGCCCTCCCGACGCCCCCGGACCGATCGCGGAGTGGCCGTCGTCGCCGGCCCTCCTCGCCTCGGCCGCCATGAACAGCTCGGCCTGGGACCGGGAATCCCGGAGCAGCTCCGCCGCCGCCCGAAGCACCGGGTCGCGAACCATCTGGAAGCGCTTCGAGGCGCCCAGATCCTCCATGCGGTCCGCGATGGCCATGGTGGCTCGCCAGGCGAGGTAATCTCGGACGCCCTCCTGTTCCAGCACGTCCTCCGCAAGGCCCTCGCCGCGCAGGCCCGCGAGGAAGGCGGCGAATGCCTCACCGTCCAGGCGGGGGGGCTCGCCAGCGGCCCTCAGCTCCTGCGCCCGGGCGAAACCGAACTCCTGGATGCGAACCCCCACCTGGATCTGGGCTTCCGACGCGGCGATGAGAAATTCACGCTCCGACAGCGTGAGCGTGTCGTCCTGGACCTCGAGATCCGGGAAGATGCCTCCGGAAGCCAGCAAGTCCCGGCCTCGTGCCGTGCGGACGGTGGGAAAGGTGTCCACATCCTCCTCGATCGGGCGCCCCGTGGCATCCCTGGGACGGTGCAGGGACCGCCCCAGCGGTGTGTACCACGTGCCCGTGGTGATGCGGAGCTTATGGCTGTAGGGGAGGTCCAGGACGGTCTGCACGACGCCCTTGCCGAACGTCCGCGAGCCCACCACGAGGGCCCGATC
>DASWKP010000188.1:0-5706 GCA_036396575.1 Longimicrobiales bacterium
GCACGAGATCGGCGTCGGACAGCTCGCAGAAGAAGACGCTGTACTGGGCGTGGTCGCCGAAGCCGTAGAGGGTCTTGAAGACCTTCGTCCTCCGCTTGTCGTCGGAGATGTCGTAGCTTACCGCGTAGTGGCGCACGGGGCGGCTACCGGGTCGTGATGCCGATGTAGGTTGGCACGTCCCCTCGAAGCCACCGTGCCACGAGCCGTGCTTGGAGCCGGATGACCGACCTCCACGAGCAGCGGTACTCGAAGAGCGGATGCGTGATTAGTTGATCCAGCCGCGACTCGTAGGCCCGGATGAACGCCTTCCGGCCGGTGTCCGTGAGAGCGCACTCCGCCTTGGATCTCCTGAAGTCCCGGGCGGTGATCATCCCGGTGTTGATGGATGTCACGACGGCGCTGTCGACCACCAATGGCCGGAACTCCTCCATGAGGTCGAGGGCCAGCGCCGGGCGCCCGTGCCTGGGTTGGTGGAACAGCCCCCACCAAGGGTCGAGGCCCTCGCCGAGGAGAGCCACCGTGCACTCCTTGGCAAGCATCGCGTAGCCGAACGACAGGAGAGCGTTGACATGGTCGCGGGGGGGCCTTCGGTTCCTCGCCTCGAACTCCCACTCGGCGTCGAAGTCTCGTGGACGCAGGAGGTTCGTAAAGCGGGAGAAGTACTTGGACGCGAGCGCGCCTTCGTGGCCGAGGAGTGCCCCGGCGTCCCGCACGTGGGGCACCTTGCGGAGCAGGGTCGCCATCTCCGTGACCTCCGGCTCAGCGTTCGGCTTGGCGTTCCGCACGAGGAGCCGCCTCTGGTTGGCCCCCTTCGCGGCCACGACGGCCCGCGCGAACTCAAGACACGCAGCCGGATCCGAAGCGGCCCGAAACTGCGCTGCCCGGTCGTAGGAGTTCCGGAGGGTTACGCCGTACGTGATGCCGTAGAACCAGTGGCCCCGGGAGAGGTGGACGACGGGCACGCCCGCTTCGCAGAGCAGGTGGACCGTCTGCGCCGAGATCCCCACGTTCCCGCACAGCACCAATTGACTCACGTCTTTGAGGCGCGCGGTGGCCAGCTCCTCATCGCCTTTGCGGATGACGAGGCGCCCGGCGGACTTCCCGACTCGTGCCCCCTGCTCCTGGACGTAGAGCGGAAGGGCGTCGTCGCGCGGTGGGTAGAGGCGCCGGACGGCGTTGAAGTCCGCCGGCTCAGGGTCTCCGGGCACGTCGCGCAGCGCGAGGGTCTCATCCGGAAGGCAGATTCCCGAGAGGGAGCACCCGTTGCACTTGGGACTGTCCTCCAGGGGGTCCGGGAGGTTGGTCCGGGACGCGGCGGCCCGCGCCTCGGAGATCAGCCGGAGGGTCCTGGCCTCCAACTCCCCCGTGAACGGGATGTCCACCCGCGTCTTCGACTCGGCGAAGTAGAGCACGCCGTGGTCGCATCGGTATCCGTGCTCCCGCAGGAGAAGGCCCTGGGCCATGAGCTGAACCCGCTCCGGCTCCCAGCTCCGCTCCGGGTTGCGAGGCACGCGCCCTCGCTTCGTGTCCACCGGCACGGCCTCGTCGCCCGCCGTGGACACGAGGTCCAGCTTGGCCGTGATTCCCAGCCCCTCGGAGCCCAGGCTCACGGACCGACTGACGGTGGGACGTTCATCGCCATCGTCCGCTTGTTCCTCCGCTACCGTTTCCGCGGAAACGTTCGTGTCGGGATCCGGGAGCACGTGCGAAAGCTGATCGACACGTCGGTGGACTTCGCGCCCCTGCTCCGTGTACACGTTGTCGGCCCAACGGCCTTCCACGTGCATGAAGTGGAAGAGCCTGGGGCAGTAGGCATACTCGTTGAGCATGCGGACCGGGAGAAGGGCTTCCGGGGCCGGGTCGTCGTTGCTCATCGGCGGTCGCTCAACCAGGGGGCGTGGGCGCACGAGTCTGTAGCGATCGAGAATACAGGGGGGCTGTGACAGCGAAGCACCGGCCACGGAGGACGCCCACTCGTTTGAACGCGGACGGTGGCCTCGCTATGATGTCCTGGTCAGGCGTCCCTCCCGCCCCGGAGAACCTCCCATGCCCACTCTCTCCGTCAACGGCCGGACCCACGAGGTCGAGGCCGACCCTTCCATGCCCCTGCTCTGGGTCCTCCGGGACCTGTTGGAGCTGACGGGCACCAAGTACGGCTGCGGCATTGCCGTGTGCGGCGCGTGCACGGTCCACCTGGACGGGCAGCCGGCGCGCTCGTGCGTGGTGCCCCTCTCGGCCGCGGAGGGCCGGGAGATCACTACCATCGAGGGCATACCCGCAGGCGGCGCGCTGGAGGAGGCGTGGGTGCGTGCCCAGGCGCCCCAGTGCGGCTACTGCCAGACGGGCCAGATCATGGCGGCGGCGGCGCTCCTGGCCTCCGACCCCTCGCCCACGGACGAGGCCATCGACCGGGCCATGGACGGCAACCTGTGCCGCTGCGGCACCTACCAGCGCATCCGGGCGGCGATCCATCTGGCGGCGCGGGACATGGCTGGAGGTGCGCCATGAGCACCCTCACGCGACGGGACTTCGTGCGCGTCACCGCGCTGGCGGGCGGCGGTCTGCTCCTGGGCGTGTACGGGTGCGACGGCATGGGCGGAGGCGAAGCGCTCCCGGTGGGCACCCTGGAGCCCAACGCCTTCCTGCGCCTGGACCCCGACGGCACCATCACTGTCATCTCCAAGCACCTGGAGATGGGGCAGGGCACCTACACCGGCCTGGCCACCCTGGTGGCCGAGGAGATGGACGCCGACTGGAACCGGGTGCGCGTGGTTGCGGCGCCCGCCGACGTGGAGCGGTACGCCAACCTCCTCTTCGGGATCCAGGGTACCGGCGGCTCCAGCGCCATCGCCAACTCCTTCGAGCAGTACCGCCGGGCGGGCGCCACGGCCCGGCATATGCTGGTATCCGCGGCCCAATCCCGCTGGGGCGTCAGGGGAGGGGGTCTCGTCACCGAGGCGAGCGAGGTGGTGGAACCGACCCGCGGGCGGCGCCTGGGCTACGGCGAGCTGGCGGGCCTGGCGGCCACCATGCCCGTCCCCGAAGAAGTGCCTCTCAAGGAACCGTCGGCTTTCCGTCTCATCGGCCGGGAGAGCGTGGCGCCCAGGGTGGACGCCCGGGACAAGGCCATGGGGCGGGCCACCTTCACCCAGGACGTCAAGCGCCCGGGCATGCTCACCGCGCTGGTGGCCCACCCTCCCCGCTTTGGCGCCTCCGTGGCCGGCTTCGACGACACGGCCGCCCGGGCCGTGCCCGGGGTCGTGGACGTGGTCCAGATCCCCACGGGTGTGGCGGTGGTTGCGGAGCACTTCTGGGCGGCGAAGACGGGGCGGGACGCCCTTGCCGTCCGCTGGGACGAGAGCCAGGCCGTCAACCGGTCGTCGGCGGACATCAGCCAGGAGCTGCGCCGCCTGGCGGGCCAACAGGGGAGGGAGGTCCGCCGGGACGGCGACGCCGAGGCGGCCCTGGCGGGCGCCGCCCGCACCGTGGAGCTGACCTTCGAGGTGCCCTACCTGGCCCATGCGTGCATGGAGCCGATGAACTGCGTGGTGGAGGTGAACGGGAACGGCGCCGTCGTGACCAGCGGCGCGCAGATCCAGACTCTGGACCAGGCGGCGGTGGCGGCGGTCCTGGACCTGGAGCCCGCCCAGGTGCGCATTGAGACGCTCTACGCCGGCGGCAGCTTCGGGAGGAGGGCCGCCAAGACTTCCGACTACATGGTGGAGGCGGCCCACATCGCTCGGGCCCTGGAGGGGCGGGCGCCGGTCAAGCTGGTATGGACGCGGGAGGACGACACCCGGTCGGGCTTCTTCCGCCCCGCCTTCGTGCACCGGGTCCGGGGCGGGCTGGACGGGGACGGACGCCTGGTGGCCTGGTGGCACCGGGCCGTGGGCTCGTCCTCGGCGGCGGGTTCGGCCCTGGCGGCCCCCGAGGGGGATCCGTCGGGCGTGGAAGGCATCGAGGACATGAGCTATGCCGTCCCCAACGTCTACGTGGACCAGCACAGCCCGGAGCCGGGCGTGCCGGTGCAGTGGTGGCGCTCCGTGGGCCATTCCCACACGGCTTTCGCCGTGGAGGTATTCGTGGACGAGATGGCCCGGGCCGCCGGGCGGGACCCGGTGGACTTCCGGCGGGAGCTGCTGGCGGACGACCCCCGGCGCCTGGCCGTGCTGGAGCTGGCCGCCGAGCGGGCGGGATGGGGCAGCCCCCTGCCAGCGGGCCGGGCCCGGGGCGTGGCCGTGCACCGCTCCTTCGGCACCTACGTGGCCCAGGTGGCCGAGGTCTCGGAGGAGGGAGGCGAGCCCCGGGTACACCGGGTGGTGTGCGCCGTGGACTGCGGCATCCCGGTCAACCCGGATATCATCCGCATGCAGATGGAGAGCGGCATCGTCTACGGGCTGTCGGCCGCCCTCTTCGGGAGGATCACCGTGGACCGGGGCCGCGTCGTCGAGGACAACCTCAACCGCTACCGCATCGTGCGCATGAGCGAGGCGCCCGAGGTGGAGGTGCACATCGTGCCCTCCGCAGAGGCTCCCACGGGGGTGGGCGAGCCGGGCACTCCCCCCATCGCGCCGGCGGTGGCCAACGCCCTGGCCGTACTCCGGGGGAGGCCGGTCACGACGCTGCCTCTGGTGTGACGGCGGGCTCGATCGCCCGGCGCGCCGCGGACGAGGGGCGTCCCGTACCGCCATGGGTTCGCCCCGGGACCACCCACATGCTGTGGCCATGCACGCGTCCCTTGGACCTGCCGCCGGCGAGCTCCGAGCCGCGGGCGACGCCGACGCCGATGCCACCATCTTCCGGATCGCGGCAGGCCAGCACGGTGTCGTCTCCCACTGGCAGCTTCTCGGGGCCGGGGTGCCCGCCCACGTCATCGCGTACCGCCTTCGGAGGGGCCGACTCCGGGCGCTGCACCGGGGCGTCTATCGTGTCGGCCCCGTGGCGCCTCCCTACCACCGGGAGATGGCGGCGGTCCTGGCCTGCGGCGACCCTTCGGCGCTGAGCCACGGAACGGCGGCGGCCCTATGGGAGATGATCCCGCCCCTGGGAGCGGAGGTTCCCGTGGAGGTCCTGTGCCTCCGGAGCCTGCGGGGACCCGGGGAGGGTGTGCGCCTGCACCGGGTGTGCCGCATCGATCCCGAGGAGGTCTGCCTCATGCACGGCATGCGCCTCACCGTCCCGGCTCGCACCCTCCTGGACCTCGCGTCGTGCATCGGCGGTCGCAACCTGGAGCGGGCTCTGGCCCACGCCGAGCGACGACAGATCGTCACACGCGACGCTATCGAGGCAATGCTCGCGCGACACCACGGCCGGCGAGGGGCGCCCCTGCTCAGCACGATTCTCCGGGCAGCGGGCGGTCCGGCGCTGACGCGCTCCGAGGCGGAGGCGCGCTTCCTCGATCTCGTGCGACGGGGTGCCCTCCCGCGTCCCGCCGCCAACGTGATGGTCGAGGGGGTCGAAGTGGACTTCATCTGGCGCGACCGGCGCCTGGTGGCCGAGATCGACGGCTTCGCGTACCACACGGGGAGGGCGGCCTTCGAGAGAGACCGGCGACGGGACGGTGTGCTGGCCGCTGCCGGGTACAGGGTCATACGCGTGACCTGGCGTCAGCTCACGACGGCGCCCGAAGAGGTTCTCGTGCTCGTCGCCCGTGCCCTGTTCGATCCACGGTCGCCGGAAACGCAGCCCCGGTAGGCTGCGATCGCG
>DASWKP010000189.1:0-1602 GCA_036396575.1 Longimicrobiales bacterium
GGCATGTCCGGGGGGACGTCGACGGTGCGCCGCTCCCCGTTGACGGTGAGCGTGAACTCGGCCATGGGCGGACCTCCTGAAGGAGAGGCCGCCGGGGGCGTGATTCGCCCCGGAGAGTCGCGGGCCGACCTTCCACCGTCCAGGGGAACGGATCCAAGGCCGGCGCGCTGGCTGTGGACGCGCCCGGGGGCGGCCCGCTGTGGAGCGGTTCGGCTTACGAAACTACATGGATATGGTAGCCGTGCGGCCAGGTCGGCAGCAAGCTCGCGCTGGCTTCACGACGGGCCGCTACCCGCCGGTCAACCAGGCGCGGGCGTCTCCGATGTCGAAGCTGCCGTTCGCGTTCCCGAGGGCGTCCAGATGGCTCCTCTCGGCGGGCGTGAGACCCGGACCGGGAGTCCCGAGGAGGGGAACGAGGAGCCGGGCCTCATCCACGAAGAACGCGTCCACGATCAGGGGCACCGTGGTGGTTCTCGACACGCCCCAGAAATCGGCGACCTGGACGGTCAGCTCGAACGAGCCCAACTCGGCGGGTTCTCCTTCGAGGACCAGCTCGTCCTGCGCGGCGCGGGCGGACACGCCCGCCGGGGGTGCCACCGGGAAGGAGACCACGTATGGGGCGGAGCCGCCGGCGATGCGAAGCCGCCGCTCGAAGGGGCTGATTTGTGGCGTCGCCACCCCTTCCTCCGGGACGATGACCACGGGGTCGGGAGCGGTGGACACCCGGATCCTGGCCCGGCCCCCGTCAAGAGTCATGGAGTGGATCGTCACGGTGGAGCGGAGGCCCGTGTTCCGCCTCGTGGACGGGTTGGTCTCGGCGTTCATGCGCCCGGCCACGCCGTCCACCCCGAACGCGTCACTCGCCTCGCCTCGGCTCCCCCCACCCGCGAGCGTATGGAGCAGGGAGGCATCTCCGTCCGCCTCTTCCATGCGCAGGAAGTAGCGATTCCCGGACTGGGGACGCAGGGCTCCCTCGAAGTCCTGGTGGACCACGAGGATCCCGGTATCCGGGAGGTACACGTCGAAGGAGGAGCGCTCGCGGAACTCGATGAGGAGGTTCTCCGCCCCCGCCGGATCCAATGGGATCCGCAGGGCCGTCCCGCTGGTCTCCACGGGGTCCAGGACGTACTCGGCGTCATGGACCGGGCCGACGTCCACATAGTCCAGCCATCCCAGCCAGTGCTTGGACCACGAGATCATGTGCGAGGGACCGGGAAAGGGCCACAGCGTGCCGACGGGCCCACAGCCCCAGGACCCGGCGGCCATGAGAGCCCAACACCCCAGCACCCAGCGCCGGTGCTGCGGTTCGATTCCGTCGATGGGGTGGTAGTAGTCCGGCAGGCCCAGGACGTGCCCGAACTCGTGGGAGACCGTGCCGGCGCTCTGGACCTGGTTCCCGCCACAGTCCGTGACGCCCTGGATGATGTACCCGTTCACGACGATGGACTCTCCACCGAAGCCCGGGTCGTCGGTCACGAATGGCTCGTCATTCCAGTTGCTGATGGAGGAGCGATGAGGCCAGATCGACGGCCCTCCGCATGACGCGGAAACCTCCAGGAACTCGAAGACCATCGCGTCCACGACGCCGTCGTCGTCCCCGCT
>DASWKP010000190.1:0-4906 GCA_036396575.1 Longimicrobiales bacterium
GCTGTCGTTCAGGTTGCTGGCCGTCAGCTCGTCGTCCATGAGGGATGCGAACCTGAAGCGGAAGTCCTCCAGGAGCCAACGGGTCCAGCCCTCGTCCATGTTGCCGCCGCCATACCGCTGGTACATGGCGATGCGGTTCCGGGGCAGGAGGTAGGTCAGCGGCGCGGGGTCGGTCTCCAGCGCCATGAAATCCACTCCGGTCTCCGCCGCCACGCGGCGGACCACCGCGTCGGGCGCCGACGCGGGCACGACGAAGTCGCCGGGGGCGAGCGTTCCGTCCCCCATGCCGGCGCGGTCCACGCGGCGCAGAGGGACGCCCTCGTCCTGGAGGAGGTTCATCGCCCGGAAGGCCGCGTTCTGTCGGCCGCTGAAGACCGACCCGAAGGCACCCTTCGCCACCGTCCCGGCGGGCGCGAGCACCTCCCCTATCAACTCCGTGGGCGTGGTCACGGGCTCGTCCACCGGGTCCACCCGTACGCCCATGAATTCGGCGATGTTGTCCGTCGACATGTCGTAGGGGCGGATGGGGGCGCCGTCGGCGTTGCGCGTATAGGAGTTGTCCGGGTAGAACGTGCGTCCCAGAAGCCAGCGGATCACGCCCCGCTTGGGCTGGGCCATGGACACCACGAAGGCGCCCGCCCCGTAGACCCGGCCTTCGTGGGTGAAGCCGTCACCCGCCCGCCGCACGTCGATCCCCTGGCCCAGGAGCTTGTTCACCATATGCGCCATGGTCAGAGGGTCGTGCTGCTCCGCTGGAATCACGAACGCCGCCGGCTTGCCCTCGGCGCCCCGTTCGGTCTGGCGACTGGCCTTCAGGTAGGCGTTCCGAAGCACCGTCTCCCGGTCGCGCGCCGCGATGTCCAGTGCCGCCAGCGCGGCGATCTTCTGGCGATCCACCATGTCCCGCACCCGCCACCAGCCCCCGGGCCACGGATTGGGGAACGTGGTCTGGGCCTCGTAGTCGGGCAGGCCGCGGGTCTCGCCCCGAAGCTGGTCCGGATGGAGATAGAGTGGCGTCGCCAGGCGCGCGCTAGCCGACTCGGTGAGCATTCCGGCGATGTTGTGGAAGGGCGTGATCCAGTGGAAGCCGAAGTGTCCCCACCCCGAGTAGACGGCGGAGTTGACGACCCCGCTCATGCCCGCCTGCTCTTCCTTGTAGGCGATATGAGCTCCGTACCAGGACATCTCCCGCCACACGAGGGGATCGCCGTCGGGGCGGATGGGCTCGGCGTAGGGCGGCACGTAGATGCGCGCCCCGTAGGCGCCCATCTGGTGATGGTCGATGTAGGCCTGCGGCACCCACTCGCGGAACAGGATCTCCTGGCCGTAGCGCGACTCCACCGTGTTGGCCATGAAGGCGTCCCGGTTATTGTCGTGGCCGATGTAGTGGTGGTAGAGCCAGGGCAGGCTCGCGCCCTCGTACTCGGTGTCGACCCAACGGTCGTACCAGTCGGTGATCATGATCTCGCCGTCGGGATTGAAGCACGGAATCATGATGGCCACGGTGTTCTCCAGGATGGCCATCATCTCCGGGTCCGTGCGCGTGACCATGTCGTAGGTCAGTTCCACCGCGGTCTGGCTGGCCGCGACCTCGCTGGAGTGGAGCCCGAAGGACTGCACCAGCACGGCTCTGCCGTTCGCCACCGCGGAATCGATGGCGGCGTCTGTGGCGCCCCGGGGGTCGGACAGGGTGGCGTTCAGGGCCTTCAGCTCGTTCAGCCGGGCCAGGTTCTCAGGGGATGAGATGTAGAGCGCCAGGAAGGGGTTCCCGAGCGTCGACGGCCCCATATCCACGACCTGGAGCCGGGGACTCAGCTCCCCCAGAAGCCGGTAGTACTCCACCATGCGGTCCCAGCGGGCGAGCTTCCGGTCCGCCCCCATCTGGAATCCGAAGAACTCCTCCGGCGTCGGGATGTCCTGGGCGGGGGCGGTGGTGGGAAGGGCGGCGACGACGGCGAGGGCCAGCGCGAAGAGGGCGAGCCGGACGCGGCCGGCGCGTCGGAGCGGGGCGAAAGCGAGCGGGGTCATGGGTGCTCCCGGGATCGGTGAACGTGCCGGGGACATGATAGGGCGTGGACGGGCCGCGCGCCCGGGGTGGTCCGGCGTTTCCGCGGAAACGTCGGGGTCCGCGGTGAGCTCGCCCGGCCCTACCCTGCCCCCAGCCGCGCGAACGGATTCGCACACGGCAACGACAGGGAGCCCGCGTACCGAACCCGGACAGGCCGGGCTTCATGCGGAACGGCGAAGAAGTCCGAGCTCATGAGGAAGGCGCTGGCCACCTGCCGCTGGACATCCTCGAGATAGACCCGCGTGCCCGCGGCCAGGAAGCGTGGGGCGCGGTATCCCGCCTCGAGCAGGAGCGCGAAGCGCCAGAAGTGGTTCCATCGGAACGGGTTCCGGTCCAGGTAGTCCCGCACGAAGGCATCCAGGTCGGCACCGGAGGCTTCCACGTACGGAAGCCTCCTTCGCACGATGGACCGGATCATCCGCTCCGGACGGAAGAGCCAGAGACCCCCCGCCAGCGCCCCGCCCGCACCGAACGCCAGGACGGCCAGGAATCGACGCCGGGTCGTCACGGAGCCGCCGGGCCCATGGCCCGTTCCGCGGCCCTCAGCGACAGCGCCGCGGCCGTGAGGCTGGGATTCGCCGGCGCCCCCGTTGGAAAGACGCTGGTCCCGACCACGATCAGATTGCGGTAGTGGTGGTGGACCTGGTCCCTGTCCACCACGCTCGTAGACGGGTCCTGGCCCATGGGCAGCGTCCCCAGCACGTGGCTCTCGGTGGGCCTGGGCCCCCGCTCCCGGATCGACTCGACGGGAAGCGGCGCGAGGAGCCGGGGCAGCATGTCGAGGGCTCGCCGGACACCCGCCGCGCCGTACGCGCCGGCAACGTCCGGATGGTGGGCCACCGGGCGCAACGGGTCGGCGGGATCGGTCGACACCCGGTGGTCGGCCCGCGGCAGATCCTCGGTGACGACGATCACGCGGAGGCTCTCACGCCATCGCCCGAACTCCAGACGGACCCCCGTGGCGTAGTAGTGATTGGAGAAGAAGAGGAGGCTCGCCCCCGCCGAGCGCCGGTGCTCGCCGTCATACAGGGCATAGTTGAGCCCCGTGTCCACGGTGCTCCCCCCGTAGTTCTCCACGCCCGCCAGCAGGACCTCCACCTCGTATCCCAGTTGCTCGTGGAGCCCTGCTCCGACGGGTCCGTCGGTGATTCCCGAGCGCTGCAGGATGGCGGGGCTGAACAGCGCGTTGGCGCCCAGGACGAACACGTCGGCCTCGACCAGGTCCGTCCCGGTGGAGGCGTCGTCGCGAAGGCCGCGGACCGCATCCTCGGCCTCGCCTCCACAGCGCACGCCCGAGACCCGACCCGCCGCGGTCTCGAAGGCCAGAGCCCGCGTGCCGGACCGCACCTCGACGCGCGGATCCGAGTAGACCTCGGTCATCCCGTTCAGCGCCGTGAACTTCGCGCCGATCGGGCAGAGGTTGCACCGGCCCCTGGCGCAACACGCGGGACGACCCGCCGCCGCCGTCCTGGCCCTGGCGGTCGGAAGCGGCACGTGGAGATCCGGATAGGCCGCCCTCATGAGCCGGTCGGGCTCGGACAGGAGATGAGGAGGCTGGGGGTAGGGAGAGGACCTGGGCAGGAGCGAAGTGGCCTCCCCATCGCCGGCGATGGCCATGATCCGCTCGGCCGCGACGTAGTGGCTCTCCAGGTCGTCGTACGTCACCGGCCAGTCCCGCCCCACGCCGTACAGGCTCCGGAGCCGGAAGTCCGAGGGGAGCATCCTGGGCGCCTGGCCCCACCAGCAGTTGGTGCCGCCCCCGAAGCCTATGGTGAAGTTCCACGGCTTGTGGCCGTCGGGAACGCGGATGGCCTCGGACGGCGGGACCGCCGAGCTGACGCCGCTCCGGACCTGCTCCTCCCAGCTTCGGACGGGCCCGCGCTCGACGACGACGACGCGCGCGTTCGGCGGCGCGAGCTCCAGGTACCGGTGCAGGAAGAACGAGCTTCCGAAGCCGGTGCCCACCACGGCGAGGTCGAAGGGGCCGCTCCCCCGGGCGGATCGCATCCCCTGGATGTGCCCCCCGGTCGCGGGGCTGTCAAGGAAGGGGAGGCCCCGCTCCCCTACTCCGAGATGACCCTCCGCATCTGACGCAGCTTCTCCATGTACTTGTCGAAGAAGAAGCGGTGGATGTCCCGCATGTCGATCTCCCGGCCCTCGATGTACGCCTGCTCGATGTTGGCCAGGTAGTCCAACGGGCTTCCGGTGGTGATGAGGAGCGTGGCGTCCTTGCCCGGCTCCAGGGAGCCCACCCGGTCGGCGATGCCCATGAACTGCGCGGGATAGAGCGTCACGGCCTTGATGGCCTCGTCCTCGGGCAGCCCGAAGGCCACGGCCACGCCGGCCTCGTAGGGCAAACGGTTGGTGTAGGCCGCGCCTCCCCCTCCGGAGATGGCGATTCGCACGCCCCGCTCGTGGAGGTGGGCGGCCCGAGCGTACGCCTCGTCGTAGGGCTCCCAGCTCCGCCCCGGGGCGTCCATCGTGCTGGTGAGGATCACCGGGATCTGCTTCTCGGCCAGGTGGTCAGCCACATGGATGGCGTCCTCGCCGCCCCGGATGACCAGCCGCACCCCTTCGTCCTCGGCCCAGCGCATGGCGTCCTGGATCTCCCGCACGTCGTCCGCCGCGACCACGACGGGAATGTCCCCGTCCAGGGCCGGGATCATGGCATCGAAGCGCGAGTCCGACGCCACGAAGCCACCGGCCGCTTTGGCGCCCCGGTAGGCCCGGGCCTGGGCGAAGTACTCCCGCAACTCCCGGATCCCGTTCTCGTACTCCTCGTCGTCGTTGGCGTTAGGCCCGTTGACGTTGAGGGCCGCCGCGCTCAAGAGGGTCATC
>DASWKP010000191.1:0-5739 GCA_036396575.1 Longimicrobiales bacterium
CCCTCCCTCCCCGTTGGTACGCGGCGCCCCTGGCCCTGGTGGTAGGCTTGCTCCACGACGCCGAGGCCAGGGAGTGCGCCCGGGCGCTCCTGCCTCCTCCCACGCCTGAGGCGCTCGAGGTCGCGGGAAGACTGGGCCTGCGGGACGCCTCCCTGGCCGCCATCGCCCGCGACATGGCGGAGCTCGCCCTGGAGGGGGCGGAGCGCCAGGAGCGGATGGTTGGGGGGCGAAGCCTGGACGTGGCCCGGGCGTTCGTGGATACCTTCACGCGCCGGGGATTGGACCCGGGGGACGAGCCCGGGGACCGGGTCACTCAACTCACCGCAGGGCCTTCGTCGTCTCTACTCCACGGGTGAGGCTCACGACCCGATGGGGAGGGACGGGCGCCCAACCACCGTCCTCGTCCAGGGCCTCCGAGGCCAGCAGCGTACCGTCCGGGGCCAGGGAGCCGCCGTCCCGGCGGTAGAGGCTGTTTACGGTCTCCCGGTTCGACGTGCGGCAGAACGCGAGGCCGTCGTCACTGGCGAGGACCATCGTGAGCTGACATTCGTCACCGCCCGCGCCCACCGCTTCCAGCGCCACCCGGACCACGTGCGTGAGGGCTTCGTCGGGCGAGGCTCCTCCGTCGAGGGCCTCCACGGCCAGGAAGAAGAGCGTCTCCGTGTCGGACACGCCCCGCAGTTCGGCGTAGAGCGAGTCGGGCAGACGAGCCCTCAGAGCGCGCATGTGCCGGGCCCTGAAGTTCGGGACGAAGCCGTTGAGCGCGAAGATCCGTGGCCCCAGAATGAGCGGGGGGACGGCGTCGGGGCTCACGGGCAGCCCGGGTGAGGCACTCCTGAGAGCCGCCACCGCCAGGGGCGCCCGCACGGCGTTCAGCACCGCCTCCAGATCCGGATCGTGCCATATGGGCTCCGCCCGCGCCAGGCGCGCGGTCCCCGGCGGGCCCCGCCAGGCCACGCCGTACCCGTCGACGTTGACGACACCGTGGAGCAGCTCTCGGGGCGCCCAGCTCTGGCGCGCCAGCGTATGGGAACCCCCGAAGACGAGGGTGGACAGCGCCAGAGGCTCTCCCTGGTAGGCGACCAGGCGGCACACGTCAGGGCGCCTCCTTGGTCATCGTCAGGTCGAGGATAGCGGGGAGCCGAGCTAAGTCCAGGTTGCCCCCGCTCAGTACCACCGCCACCGGACCGTCTCCGTCGGGAATCCGACCCGCCAGAAGCGCCGCCACCCCCGCGGCTCCTCCGGGCTCCACGAGCTGCTTGACCCTGGACAGGAGCAACTCGACCGCCCGGGCGATCTCGGCATCGGAGACCAGGACGACGTCCTCGACGTGCTCGCGGATGAGGGGGTATGTCAGCTCCCCCGCCATGGGTGCGCCGAGTCCGTCGGCGATCGTGTCCACGCGGTCCAGACGCACCGCGAACCCTTCGTCCAGACTCCTGCGAAGAGCCGCCGCCCCACGCGGCTCCACGCCGAAAAAGCGCGCGCGCGAACCGAGAAGGGCCGCCGCCGTCGCCATGCCGGCGCACAGGCCGCCACCCCCCACCGGCACCACCACGGTGTCCACGTCCGGACGCTCCTCCAGGATCTCGAGGGCGACGGTTCCAGTCCCGGCCAGAATGCGCGCGTCGTCGAAGGGATGGACGAAGGTCAACGTGCGCTCCTTCGCCAGGTCCAGGGAGAGCTGGAACGCCTCGAAGACCGAACCCCGCAGGATGACCTCCGCCCCGTACGCCGCGCTGGCCTCGGCCTTGGCTCGGGACGCGCCCGCGGGCATGACCACCGTCGCGGGCACCCCGGCTTGCGCCGCTGCCCACGCCACGGCCTGGGCGTGATTGCCCGCCGAGATGGTCACGACCCCCCTGGATCGGGCATCCTCGTCCAGTCCCAGCATGACGTTGAGCGCCCCACGGGCTTTGAACGAGCCCGTCTTCTGGAGGTGTTCGGCCTTGAGTAGCACGGTCCGCCCGACCGCTTCGTTCAACGACCGCGACGACAGCAACGGAGTGCGGTGCACCGCGTGCGCAATCCTCTCGTGGGCGGCGCGAACGTGGTCCAAGCTGAGCTCTTCGTGGGACAGGGTGCCTCCCTCGTCGGGGTATCGAGTCGGGTCCCAAGGATGCCCCGCCCTCCGGCCCGCCGCCAGCCCTGACGTCTCGGCTGAGGCACCCCCGGTTCCGGAACCCCGAGGCTCGGGCTCAGGGGACGCCGGACACCGGGACGGAGACCTTTGCTCATCGGGTGCCCCACACCGTACTTTCCCGACGAATCCCTGGAAACTCGGGGTCCGTTAGCTCCATAGCTCCAAGGGGAGGTCGCCTCTCATGCGCAAGGCACTTGGCTCGATCGTGGCGCTGGCCACCCTCCTCCTGCTCGCCACCGACGCGGCGGCGCAGCAGGGGACGGTGATCGGCAGGGTGGTGGATTCGAGGACGGCGGAGCCCCTCGCCGGCGCTCAGGTGCAGATTCTCGGAGCCGGCGCGTCCGTGGGGGGCGGGTTGGCCGGCCCGGCGGGCCAATTCCGCGTCAATGTCGCGGCGGGCGTCTATTCGGTGGAGGTGAGCTTCCTCGGCCGGAGCCCGCAACGCATCGAACGCGTCAGCGTGACCGGAGGTGGAGTCGCCGACCTGGGCACCATCGCACTCGATCAGACCGTCCTCGCGAGCGAGGCCATCGTGGTGTCGGTCACGCCCGGCTCGGGCGGTGAGCGGGCCCTGGAGGCACCGAGCCACGTCTCGGTCGTGGGGGAGGTGGAGATCTCTGAGCGGGCCACCGCGACCCCGACGGACCACCTCAGGAGCACGCCCGGCGTGGACATCATCACCCACGGCGTGCAGGCCACGAACGTCGTGGTCCGGGGCTTCAACAACATCTTCTCCGGAGCGCTCCATGCCCTGACCGATCACCGGCTGGCCGGCGTTCCCTCCCTGCGGGTCAACCTCATCCACTTCCTGCCCGCCAACAACGACGATGTCCAGCGCATGGAAGTCGTCCTGGGGCCGGGATCGGCGCTCTACGGCCCCAACACCGCCAACGGCGTCCTTCACATCCTGACCAAATCGCCCCTCACCCATCAGGGGACCACGGTGGGCGTGGGGATCGGGCTCCGGAGCGAGGACACGGGCGTGGCGGACGCCGCGTTCTGCTTCGACAGCGTGTGCGAGGACGGCGGGCTCGGGGCCCTCCAGCGGAGCGTGCAGCAGTACACCTTCCGGACCTCCCACCTCCTCCGGGATGAGCCCGGCAATCGCTTCGGCTTCAAGCTCTCCGGGCAGATCCTGGACGGCAAAGAGTGGTACTTTCAGGACGAGGGCGAGGTGCTTTCCCGCCAACAGGCCGACGCGGATCCGGCCGAGTTCAGGGCGGAGCTCGATGCCCGGGGCTTCGGCCAGTACGCCGACGAGGCCTTCGATCGGGTGGGTGTGCGGGACTTCGATCTGCGCCGCTGGGGCCTGGAGGCCCGGGCGGATTGGGAGTTCGACGAGGACGGCGTCCTGGTCCTCACCGCCGGCCGCACCAGCGCCAGCGGGATCGAGTTGACCGGGCTGGGAGCGGGGCAGACTCAGAACTGGCTCTACTCCTTCTATCAAGCCCGCGTGAGCAAGGACCGCTTCTTCGCGCAGGCGTACCTGAACACCAGCGACGCTGGGGAGAGCTTCCTGCTCCGGGACGGCCTCCCGCTCATCGATAGGTCCAAGCTTTTCGTGGCCCAGCTCCAACATGGGGTGTCCGTGGCCGACGGCCGCCAGCAGTTCACGTACGGGCTGGATTGGTTCCGCACCGCGCCGGATACCGAGGGCACCATCAACGGCATCTACGAAGACGACGACAACATGAGCGAGGTCGGAGGTTATCTCCAGTCGGAGACGGCCCTGTCCGACAAGTTCGACGTCGTGGCGGCGCTGCGGTATGACAAGCACTCCCGTCTGGACCAGGGCGTGTGGTCGCCCAGAGCCGCGCTGGTGTTCAAGCCCGACTCGAACCAGGCCGTTCGCTTTACCTACAATCGGGCGTTCTCCACGCCCACGGCTCTGAACTTCTTCCTGGACATCTCCGGTGGGCGGGCTCCCAACGCCCAGCTCGCGGCGCTTGGGTACCGCATACGCGCCCAGGGCACCAGCGACCGGGGCTTCCGCCTGGTGGGCGACGACGGGAGCGTCTTCATGCGCTCGCCGTTCACGCCCGCGGCGCTGGGCGGGCCGAAGCAGTTGCTGCCCGCTGACGTGAGCGTCATGTGGCCTCTCGCGCTCGGGGCCGCGCAGGCCATCGCCGCTTCCAGCGGCCTGGTGCCGCCGCAGCAACTGCCTATCCTGAATGCCCTCTTCGGCGTGCTCAACGGCCTCTCCCCCACGAGCGCGGACATCGGTGTCCTGGCGCTGAATCCGAGCACCGGTAGTCTGCAGCCGCTCGCGGGGTCATCGGCCGTCGGGAACGTCGATCCCATCAAGGAGAGCAACACCACCACGTTCGAGGTGGGGTACCAGGGCATCCTGGGAGGCAAGGTCAGCCTCGCTGGCGACCTCTGGTACGCGCAGCACGACAACTTCGTGTCGCCGCTCGTGGTCAAGACGCCTCTGCTCCTGCTCAACCCCGAGCAGGCCGCCGCCTACGCCGAGGGACCGGTGGTCCAGACGCTGACGGGTCTCCTGATCCTTCAGGGGTTGGACCCCGCCACCGCGGCGGCGACGGCGCAAGGCATGTGGGATGCTCCCATCCAGCAGGGGGGGCTCGGAGCGCTTCTGCAGCAGGCGTTTGGGGCCCCCACGGGCGTGGTGTCCTCCGCGGACATCGACGCCAGCGGGGCCGACCTCCTGGTGACCTACGAGAACGTGGGTGACGTGAGCTTTTGGGGGGCCGACCTGGCGCTCGAGGCCTTCCTGGACGACCGCTGGACCCTGGGCGGTACGGTCTCCTGGGTCCAGGAAGACTTCTTCTTCATCGACGATGGGGAGCCCATCGCCCTGAATGCCCCGAAATTCAAGGGCAGCGTGTCTCTCGCCTTCCGGAACGCCGGTTTCAACGCCGAGGGCCGGCTGCGGCACATCGCGGAGTTCCCGGCCCAGTCGGCTGGGTACGTGGGCACCCAGTGCGTGAGCGACCCGTCGACGGGGACTCCCCTCCTGACCGACCCCTGTGTGGAAGCCAAGACCCTGGTGGACCTCAACCTGGGATACCAGGTGCCTCGATCCAGAGCCACGCTCCAACTCACGGTGAGCGACATCTTCAACACCGGATACGCCAGCTTCGTCGGCGTCCCCGAGATCGGGCGCTTCGCCATGTTCCGGATCAAGTATGACCTGAACTGAGCCGCAGCCGTGACCATAACCGAGGCCCGGAAGCCCGTAACTCCGTGCTGCCCGGTCTGCCTGACGCTGAACCGGGTCGACCTGGCCAAAGCGGCGGAGCGCCCCGGGTGCGTGTGACCGTGTCCCGGCGGGAACGCCACCAGGTCATCCTGGACATCGTCCGCGAATGTCGCGTCACGAGCCAGGAGACGCTGCGGGAGCTGCTCGAAGAGCGCGGGTTCGACGTGACCAGGGCCACGGTGTCCCGGGACCTCAGGGATCTGCGCCTCGTGAAGGTGCCAAGCGCGGAGGGAGCGCCCCACTACACGCTCCCTGAGGAGTGGGAGCATACCCCGCCGCTCGAGACCCTCCTGCCCACCCTCTTCCTGTCCGCCGAGGGCACCCGGAACCTCCTGGTCGCCCGCACCATGACGGGCGGAGCCCAGGCGGTGGC
>DASWKP010000192.1:0-2785 GCA_036396575.1 Longimicrobiales bacterium
TCCACCGCCTGGCGGATGTGCTCCGGGCTCACCGTGTAGGGCGCGTGGGGCGCCAGCCCGGGCGTGATCCGCGGGTGCCGGCCCCGCCACGCCTCGGCGAATGCCACCCCCGCGGCGAAGGAGTCGTCCCACCCTTCGAATAGTCCTGGATCGTGGCCAGGATGTCCTCGACGATGCGCTGGGCCACGAGGCGGCCGTTCTGGAAGCCGTACTCCTATGACGAACTTGGTGACGAGGAGCACCTCGAGGGTCTCAGGGTCCGGGTCGATTCCTACTTCCCTGATACCCTCCAACTCATATGAGCTCAAGTACAATCAAGTTAGCTCATCGAAGCGGATGGGCAGCCGGCGTACGCGCATGCCCGTCGCCGCGAACACCGCATTGGCCACGGCGGGGGCGACGGGAGGTACGCCGGGCTCCCCGATCCCGGTGGGACGGTCGCCTCCCTGGATCAGGAAGGTCTCAACTTCCGGCATCTCCCGGATGCCCAGGATGGGGTAGTCATGGTAGTTGCTCTCGCGCACGCCGCCGTTCTCCAGGGTGATCGATCCCTTGAGGGCGAACGACAGTGCGAAGGCCACGCCCCCTTCCATCTGCGCCCTCACGGAGTCGGGGTTCACGGCGAAGCCCACGTCAGCCACGGCGACGATGCGGTCCACGGTGATGCGGCCGCTCCCGTCCACCGTGACTTCCGCCACGTGCGCCGCCCGGCTGGCGAAGCAGAAATGAGCGGCGATGCCCCTGCCTCGGCCCGGCTCCAGGGGCCTGCCCCAGTCGCCGTGCTCGGCGGCGGCGTCCAGGCAGGCACGCAGCCGCTCGTCGATCATGTGCTCCCGGCGGAACTCATAAGGGTCACGACTCGAGGCCACCGCCAACTCGTCCACGAACGCCTCCACCGTGAAGCCGTTCTGGGTCGACCCCACGGAGCGTAGCGCCCCGACCGGGACGGCCCAACTGCCCTCGTGGAAGTCCACGTGGAAGTTGGGGAAACGATAGGTGGCCGGGACGGCACCCCCCGTGATCGTCCCTCTGCCACCGGTGCCGACCAGGCGGTGCTTCCACGCTATCGGGGCGCCCTGGCCATCGAGGCCCGCCCGCATGTGATGGTACGTATAGGGGCGGTAGAAGCCGTGTCGCGTGGTGTCCGCCCGGTCCAGGAAGAGCTGGACGGGCACGCCGGGTACGCGACGTGCGATGCGGACCGCCTGGCGCACGTAGTCCACCTGGAGCCTGCGCCCGAAACCGCCCCCCACCATGAGCGTGTGGAAGATCACGTGCTCTGGATCGACGCCCGCCTCCTGGGCCGCGGCGCGCTGGCCGGCGGTGGTCGATTGTGTGGGAGCCCACACCTCTGCCTCCCCGTCCCGCACGACCGCCGTGCAGTTCATGGGCTCCATCGGAGCGTGCTCCAGAAAGGGACACTCGTAGACGGCCTCGATGGTTCGCGCCGCACCGGCCAACGCGGCGTCCACGTCCCCCGTGCTCTCAACGGCCTCGCCGGGGCGCCCCGCGAGTTCCGTGGCCTCGGCCGTGATGGACGACGAGCCATGAGTCACGGCGGTGGAGCGGTCCCAACGCACGGTGAGGGCATCCCGGGCCTTGAGGGCGGTCCACGTGTCTCCGGCCAACACGGCCACGCCATCCTCGGTCTCGAAGACGTCCCGCACACCGGGGACGGCCCGCGCGCCACCGTCGTCGAAGCTCTCGACCCGTGCGCCGAAGGCTGGGGGAAGCGCCAGGGCCGCGAAAACCATGCCCTCCAAGCGCAGGTCGGTCCCGAAGGACGTGGCTCCGGCCCCCTTGTCCCTGAGGTCTTTTCGGATCGTGGACCGCCCCAGGAGCTTGAACTCGCTCGGGTCCTTGAGCGGGGGATCGTCCGGCACCGGGAGCAGGGCGGCCCTGTCCGCCAGCTCGCCAAACCCGAGGCGCTGCCCGGCGGGGCCATGGACGACGCTCCGCTCGATCTGGCACCGGGACACCTCCACGCCCCACTCGCGGGCTGCGGCCTCCTTGAGCATCTCCCGGGCGGCGGCCCCCGCCCGGCGAAGAGGATCCCATCCCTGCCGGATGCTGGTGCTTCCCCCCGTGGAGATGGTCCGCGGCCAGGAAGACGGATCGGTTGGCGGGGGGGCCGGGACCGCGGTCTCCCAGTCGGCGTCCATCTCGTCGGCCACCATCAACAGCAGTCCCGTGGATGAGCCCTGGCCCATCTCGGTCTCGTCGATGATCACCGTCAGCACGCCGTCGGTTCCAACGCGGACCCAGGCGTTGGGCTCGAAGGCTGCCCGGGCCCGCGTGGACGCCGTGACGGCGACCCGTCCATCCCCGACCAGGGGAAGGTGGACCCCCAGCATGAGGCCCGCTCCAGCGGTCGCGCTCCGCGCGACGAAGATCCGTCGGCTCAGCAGTTCAGCCATGGGTCACCTCCAGGGCGGCCCTTCGGATCGCCTTGCGGATGCGGGGATACGTGCCGCACCGGCAGAGGTTGCCTGCCATCCACCGGTCGATGTCGTCGTCGGTGGGGCTCGGGTTGGAGCGCAGGAGCAACGCGGCGGCCAGGATCTGACCGGGCTGGCAGTAGCCGCACTGGGTGACCTGTTCCTCGACCCAGATGTCCTGGAGCGGGTGAGTCCCGTCGGGGGACAGGCCCTCGATGGTGGTAACGTTACGGTCCATCACCGCCGCGATGGGGGTCACGCAGGCGCGCGCCGGGCTCCCCTCCAGGTCGACCGTACACGCGCCACACACCGACATCCCACACGCGTACTTGGTGCCCGTGAGGCCC
>DASWKP010000193.1:0-17927 GCA_036396575.1 Longimicrobiales bacterium
TCGTCCTCCATCGCCTGGACGTGAGCATCGTGGCCTTCGCCCGCCCGGAGGGGGCAGGTTATTTCCCGACCTGGGCGGAATTCGGCGTCAGCATCGGCATCGTGTCGTGCTGCGTCCTGGTGTTCCTCTTCTTCGTGGAACGCTTCAAGGTGTACGAGGAGGAGGGAGGGGCAGCCGCAACCCCGGAGCGCGCGCCCGTCGACCCGGCGACCGCGTGGAGCCTGGCACCCCCCAGCTTCGCTCCGTACCGGTACTCCCTGGTGGCGGTGTCGGCCGCCGTGCTGGCCCTGGCCTTCCTGCCCGTGCGTGGCGCCTCGCCGAGGACCACGCCGGTGGCCGCTGCGCTGGCCGTGGACGGGCGGGCGATCGAGCGGGACGGAGTCGAGCCGCGGAACCTGGTCCTGGCTCACATGGAGATCCCGATCGTCGACGCCGTTGTGGGGGCGGAGGTGCCCGCGAGCCTGGCGCGTCTTCTGGCCATCGACGGCAATCGGGACGGCACCCTGGTCCTTTTCGACCACGACGCCCACGCCGAGCGGGAGGGCGGCGACCCGGCCTGCGCCATTTGCCACCACCTCGACCTGCCCTACGACCGGGCCTCGTCGTGCTCCGAGTGCCACCGGGACATGTACGAGCCCACGCGGCTCTTCAGCCACGCCTCCCACGTGACCGCGCTCGACGGCAACGACGGCTGCACCCAGTGCCACGCGGACGATGCGGAGATCAAGACCCTCGAAACCTCCACGGCGTGCGTGGAGTGCCATGAGACGCCGGAGGCGCCTGGAGCCGCGGCCTCGGGAGAGCCTCCCCTCGTCCCGTCGCCTAATGACCGCTGGCTTCCCGCCTCCGGTTACATGGACGCCATGCACGGCCTCTGCCTGGGGTGCCACCAGCGGCGCACCCTGGAGGAGCCCGCGCGTTGGGGCGACGCTCTCGATCGCTGCGACGCTTGCCATGACGCGGACTTCGGTGCGGATCTCCGTGCCCTGACGCCTAAACGGAATAGCGGGGGAAGGACCAGCGTGGGAAGGACGGACGACCATGTGCGCTAGCGGCGCGTTGCCCGGCCGCCGCATGAACGGAGGCCAGGAGATCCAGGACTGGATCGAAGCCAACCTGTTCCACGAAGTGCCGATGGCCATCAGCGTCATCAGCCCCGACTTCCGAATCGTGGAAGCCAACCGGCGCTTCACCGAGGAGTACGGGAGCTGGAAGGGGCGCCAGTGCTTCGAGGTCTACAAGGATCGCTCGAACCGCTGCGCGCGCTGCGCAGCCCAGGAGACCTTCCGGGACGGCCAGATTCGCACCCGGGAGGAGGAGGGTACACACGGAGACGGCTCGAAGTGCGACTACCTGGTGCAGATGGTGCCCATCAAGCGCCCGGACGGGACGATTCCCTACGTGATCGAGATGTCGACGGACATCACCCCGGTCAAGCGGCTCGAGGCGGACAAGCGGGAGGCCCTGCGCCTGGCGGCCGTAGGCGAGACGGTGGCCGGCATCGCCCACGGCATCAAGAACGTGCTCATGGGGCTCGAGGGCGGGATGTACGCCGTCAACTCGGGCATCCAGCGCGGAGACGACGACCGCATCGCCAAAGGCTGGCTGATGCTGGAGGACAACGTCACCCGCATCTCCCACTTCGTGAAGGAGTTCCTGGACTTCGCCAAGGGGAGGGAGGCCACCGTTGCCCTCGTGGATCCGACCCGACCCGCCCGCAACGTCGCGGAGCTGTTCCTGGACAAGGCCCGGCAGTCCGGCATCACCCTCACGCTTCGTCTCGACGAGGACATCGCGCCCGCCCCCCTGGACGAGGACGGCATCCACACCTGTCTCGCCAACCTCATCTCCAACGCCCTGGACGCCTGCCTCGTCAGCGAGCGCAACGACGGGCACGAGGTGGTCCTGTCCTGCGGGGAACGGGACGGGACCCTGTTCTACGAGGTGGTGGACGACGGCCGGGGGATGGACTACGAGGTGAGCAAGAAGGTCTTCTCCAAGTTCTTCACCACCAAGGGCTCGGACCGGGGCACCGGCCTGGGGCTCCTTACCACCAAGAAGATCGTGCACCAGCACGGTGGGCGGATCTCCTTCACCTCCGAGGAGGGCAAGGGATCCACCTTCAGAATCGAGCTCGATCGCGAGCACCTGCCGAGCCCCGAGGCGCCGGCCGGAAACGGCTCTCCGGGGCGGGAGGACACCGCATGAACCCAGGAGGTGGCGTCATGCCCCAACCCGCGGACAGGACCGTGCTCGTCGTGGACGACGAGCCCAACGTGCGGGACTACCTCGCCCAGATCCTGCGGGACGCGGGCTTCAACGTGCGCACCGCTTGCGACGGCGACGAGGCCATGGAGGCCATCCGCGCCGACCCGCCGGACTTCATCTCCCTGGACCTGGTGATGCCCCGCAAGAGCGGCCATAAGCTGCTCTACGAGCTGCGCAAGGACCGGGCGTTGTCCCGGATCCCCGTGGTGGTGGTCACGGCCCATGCCCAGGACGAGCTGGGCCAGGACGACCTCGCGGATATTATGCACAACCGGGTCATCTCGGGCCCCGGCGTCTACCTGGAGAAGCCGGTGAAGCCCATGGACTACGTCCGCTGCGTGCAGCGGGCCCTGGGCATCGAAGAGACCCGAGACGACGAGGACAGGATCAGCCTCCAGGATGAGCTGCGGAAGCAGCTCCCCGGAGCCGAACCCCACGCCCTGCGACGGGCGCTCGAGGCGCTGAAGGCCAGGAGCGGCGCGCCCGACGACTGAGCGACACATCCAAGCGACGACTACCCCGGGGCACCCACCCCGGTCACACAATCCGAGGAGGCCGAGCATGTCCGGCCCTGAACGAGTGAAGCGAATCCTGATCGTGGACGACGAGCCCGACGTGGTGAGCTATCTGGAGATGCTCCTGCGGGACGAGGGCTACGAGACCACGAGCGCCGTCGACGGCGAGGAGGCCCTGGAGGCCGTGCGCCGCGACCCACCGGACCTGGTGAGCCTGGACATCTCCATGCCCAAAGCATCGGGGACGCGCTTCTACAAGGAGCTGAGGTCCGACCCGGCCCTGGCCAAGGTGCGGGTGGTGATCGTGACCGCCGTCACCGGGCTGGGCGGCGACACCCATGCCTACGAGCGCTTCATCAGCGGGCGCAACATCGTGCCCCCACCAGACGCGTTCTTCCCCAAGCCCATCGAGGCCGAGGAGTTCCTGGCGACGGTGCGGACGCTGCTGGGCAAGCCGGCGGACCACGCGGTGGCCGGAACCTGACGTTCCGCCCGACCGTGGCGCACCCGTCGGTTCCCGCAACGCCGGAGCCCCCTGGCCCGGGAGGGACCAGGGGGCTCGGCGTACGGCCCGGGTGAGCGTGTCGCTCAGTACCCGGCGTTCTGGGTGAGGTTGGGCGCCACGTCGAGCTCCGACACCGGAATGGGCCAGAGTGCCTCGTGGGCGTCGAAGTTGGAGCCGAGAGCGGCGGCGGCCCGACCGGTCCGGACCAGGTCGAACCAGTACTCTCCCTCGAACGCCAACTCCAGGCGGCGCTCCAGGAAGATGGCGTCGAGCACGTCCTGCTGAGTGACCACGTCCAGGCCCAGGACGTAACCGTCCAGGCCCGCCCGCTCCCGGACCTCATTCAGCCAGGCCACGGCCTCGGGCAACTCGGCTTGCTCGGCCAGCGCCTCGGCCAGGATGAGAATCACGTCCGCGTAGCGGATGACGTGGATATCCTCGCCCCCGATCGTGGTGGGGTACTTCACCACCTGGATCCCGTCGGGACGGGTGCCGCTGAAGCTGACGCCCCAGCGCGCGTCTCCGGCCTCGTAGAGGTCGTAGATCTCCTGGGTCGCACCGATCTCGAAGCGGCCGGCATACTGATAGAAGTAGCCCTGGTTGCTGAAGTCGGTGGCCGTGAAGCTCACGCGCAGGATGTCCTCGAACGTGGGATCACCCTCGCCCGTGAAGAGCTGGCCGTAGCTGGACGCCAGCGCGTAGTCTCCGCTGGTGACCAGTGATCTGGCTTCGGCCTCGGCGGTAGCCCAGTCCTCCTGGTAGAGGGCCACCCTGGCCTGGAGCGCGTCCACGAGGCCCGGCGTGACCATAGTGCGCTCGTCGTTGCCCAGCCCGGAGAGCAGGTTCCCCGCCATGGCCAGGTCGGTCTCGATCTGGGTATACACCTGCGCCAGCGGGGCGCGCGTGACCTGGGCGGCCTCGTCCAGGGAGGCCGGCGGCGCCAGGACGAGGGGCACGTCGCCCCAGGCCCGGGCCAGGTTGTGGTAGTGGAGCGCCCGCAGGGTGTACGCCTCCCCCAGGATCCGGTCCGCGTCGTCCTGGTCGATGCCGGAGATCTGCGGGACCTTCTGGATCAGCAGGTTGGCCCGATTGATCCCGTCGTAGAGGACCGTCCACATCCCCGTGATGTTGCCCATGTCCGGCCTCATGAACAGCAGGTCGGCGTCGGCGTAGCCTTCGAAGGTGCCCGTGTGTTCGACGTTGTCCGTGAGGGTCTCGCTCCACATGGGATAGGAGCCCCCGTAGTAGGAACCCGACTGAAGCGCGCTGTAGGCGCCCACCAGAGCGGCCTGGGCGCTCCTGGCGTCAACGATGGCGATCCCCTCGGAGATCTCGTCCACCGGTTCCACGTCGAGCAGGCTGTCGCATGCGCCCATAGCCACGAAGAGCAGTAGCGCGGGCATGAGTTTCTTGGTGTTCATGGTCATTCTCCTTTCCGCGCTTTACCAGGAACCCTGGAAGCCGATGCTGAGGGTGCGAGCCAGGGGATAGGCGTAGAAGTCCGTGCCCAGGGCGGCGGAAGCGCCGCCCGAGCCGAAGCTGTTCAGATCCGGGGCGTAGCCCGAGTAGTCGGTCCACGTGTGGAGGTTCTTGCCGGACACATAGAAGCGCGCCTCGCTGGCCCGGAGCATGCCGGCCATGCGAGCCGGCAAGCGGTATCCGAGCGTCACCTCACCCAGCCGGATATAGGACGCGTCCTCCATCCAGCGGCTGGAGGAGTAGCGCGCGCCCGACGTGCCGAAGTAGCTGGGCCGCGGCTGAGAGGCGTCCTGGTTGTCCGGGGTCCAGTAGTCATCCAGCGCGTCCCGGAATTTGTTGTCGTAGAAGTAACCGCCGTCGTCGGCGAACTCGCGCATGGCGTTGACGATCTCGGCTCCCCAACTGAACTCCATGAATGCCGTGAGATCGAAGCCACCCCAGCGGACCGTGTTGCGGAGCCCCCCGAAGTAGTCCGGGTGCGGGCTACCCACGATCATGCGGTCGTCGGAGCTCGGGTCCTTGGTCGTGCCCACCCGGTTCCCGTCGGCGTCCAGGTCCGAGAAGAGCGCGTCGCCCGTCGCGGGGTCGACACCCTCGTACCGGTAGAGGTAAAACGCGCCCAGCGGCTCGCCCTCCTCTACGCGGTTGTAGAAGCCGGCCAGGAAGGGCTCGCCGGGCTGGGAAGGATCCGCCGAGTAGAGCTTCGTGACCTCGTTGACGTTGTGCGTAAGGCTCATCTCGGACGTCCACTCCAGACCGCCCGCCTGCCCGGCCAGGAAGTTCACCGTCCTCAGACTCACCTCCCAACCGCGGTTCTCGATCCCGCCCACGTTGGCCAGCACGGACGTGAAGCCGCTCGTGGCCGTGACGGGCCGGTTGAGGAGCAGGTCGTCGGTGGCCTTGTTGTAGACCTCACCCACCAGGCCGAGGCGGTCCGACAGGAAGGAGGCGTCCACGCCCACGTTCCACTCCCGGGTGGTCTCCCACTTGAGGTCCGGGTTGGCCAGGTTGCTCGGCGCCGTCCCGGGCACCTCGCTGTAGTTCGACGTCCCGAACAGGCCCAGGTACTGGAAGTCCCCGATGGACTCGTTGCCCGTCTTTCCCCAGCTCGCCCGGAGCTTCAGGTCGCTGAACAGCTCCACGTCGTCCATGAAGGACTCGTTGGAGACGATCCACGCCGCCGAGACGGCCGGAAAGACACCGTACTTGTTCTCGGGCCCGAAGCGGGAGGAGCCGTCCGACCGCATGCTCGCGTTGAGGATGTAGCGGTTGTCGTAGACGTAGTTCGCCCGCCCGAACCACGAGACCAGGTTGTTCTCCCACATGGTCCCGTCGTAGGCCGAGACGCGGGCAGCGTTGGTCGGCCAGTGCAGGTCCGGGCTCGTAAAGCCCTCGCCCCGCACGAAGCTCAGCTCGCGGTCGTTGGTTTCGACGCTGGCGCCGGCGGTGACCGAGATGTCGTGCGCGCCCACGAACCGCTCCCCCGTGGCGAAACTCTCCAGGAGGTACTTCCGGCCGTTGGAGTTGCCGATCTGGGCCACGCCGTCCACACCCGACGAGTAGGTCAGCGGCACCTCTGGCGACTGGTACTCGTACTCGCGCAGGTTCAGCATGTCGAAGCCGACCCGTGCCGTGGCGTGCAGCCACGGAAGCACCTCCACCCTGCCCGTCACGTTTCCGAAAGCACGGAACGTGCGGGCTTCCACTTCGTTCAAGACGCCCAACCCCAACGGGTTGGCATACGAGGCCACGCCCGCGTAGCCACCGTCATCCGTGAAGATCGGCGCCCACGGCTCGTTGGCGATGGCGTTCGTCACCGCGCTCTCGATGGAGTTGTCCGATTCGATGCGGTTGTTCTCCTCCTGCATGATGGCCAGTGAGGAGGTCACGTGGAATCGGCTGTTGGCCTGGAAATCCAGGTTCACGCGGCCCGACGCCCGGTCGTAGGACGACCCCACGATGATGCCGTCCTGGTCGAAGTAGGAACCAGACATCAGATAGCGGAAGCGGCTGGTCCCTCCGGCCATGACGAGTTGGGTGTTGGAGACGGGAGCGGAGCGCATCACCGCGTCCTGCCAATTGGTGTCGATGCTCGGATCGACGCCCAGGAAGCCAAGCTCGTCCTCGATGTCGGCCTCAGTATACCCGTCGAAGCGCATGGCTTCGGAGAAGTATTCGATCCACTCGGAGGTGTTCATGAGGTCCAGGCGCTTGGCCGCCTCCTGGGTCCCCACCGACGTGTTGATCTGGAATTGGGGCGAGCCCGTACCGCCTTCCTCGGCAGTGATGGCGCCCCGCTTGGTCGTGATCATGACCACCCCGTTGGAGCCCCTGGAGCCGTAGATCGCGGCCGCCGCCGCGTCCTTGAGGATGTCGATGGACTCGATGTCGTCCGGATTCAGCCCCGTGATGGCCGACAGGTCCTGCCCTCCCAGGCCGAGCTGACCGAAGTCCTCCCGGAAGATGGGCATACCGTCCACCACGTAGAGGGGCTGGTTGCTGGCCGAGATGGAGGCCGAGCCCCGCACCCTGACGGTGATGCCGTTGCCGGGGTTACCAGCGTTCTGGATGACCTGCACGCCCGGCACCTTGCCCAGGAGGGCGCCGTCCAGGCTGGCCAGGACCGGATTCTGGAGGTCCCCCGCGCCCACGGTGCTGATGGCGCTGGTGACCTCCCGTCGGGTCTGTTGGGCGTACCCCGTGGCGACGAGGCCCTCCAGTTCGATGGCCGTGACCGCCATGGCGAAGTCGACGGTCAGGGCCTGGCCCGCGGCAACCTCGACGGTCTCGGACCGCGGAGAGTAGCCGAGGTTGACGACCCGGATCTCGATGCGTCCTTCGGGCACGCTGGTCAGGCGGTAGCGGCCCTGGTCATTGGTTACGGTTCCGATGCCCGTGTCGCGGATCACGACCTGGGCCCCGGCGATGGGCGCGCCTGATTGGGCGTCCGTTACGGTGCCACTGACCGTTCGAACCTGAGCCGTGACGGGTCGTGGCATCCCGACGACCAGCAATCCCAGAATCGCCAGGGATGCCGGCCACGCTCGCGAAAGTCTCATGTTCATTCTCTCTCCGGAAGGCGTTGGTGTAACGATGGAATGGAAGACCGTGGGAAACGGACGTGCTGGGAGGAGCCGCGGCGGCGTCCCACCGGATGGTCCCGTGGGTCTCTCTGACAGCGGGAGGCAGTCTTTGGCCCGGGAATGACAGAGCATCGTGACCATGCGGGTATGTCCCGAACGTCCTCCACGACCTCGCCATCCCCACCTCTCACCACCACCCTCCTCCACGCGTCATCCGGGATCCCGGTCCCCACCATCTCTTAGTACGAGTGGCGGCTCGGCAGGTTGCACAGACCCCGGACCGATTCGCTCCCCGGTGGGGGCGCCCTTATCATGGTGCGGGTGGCCCGCCCGCGCGTGGTGGGCTCGAAGGGCCACGAGGGTGAAGCCGAGGATGGCGAACGACCAGCGTAGGACCAGGGCCCAGTTGCTCGCCGAGTTGGAGCGACTTCGGACGCGCCTCGCCAGGGCGGAGCGGGCCTCCGGGGAGGAGGGCGTGGAAGCGGAGCTGCGCGCTTCCGTCGAGTGGCAGGACGCCATCATCGAGGGTTCCCGGGACGCCATCTTCATCAGCGACGAGGACTCGCGATTCGTTCGGGTCAACTCCGCCGCTTGCGAGCTCACCGGATACTCCGCGGACGAGCTCCTCCGCATGCGCATCCCCGACCTGCACGAGGACGTGGACCTGCACGCCTACCGGTCGTGCCATGCGGCCATCATGGCGGGGGAGCCCGCCATCACCGAGGCGGATGTCCTGCGCAAGGACGGCACCAAGGTGAGCGTGGAGTTCAACAACAGCAGGATCGCCGGGGCGGGCGTGCCGTTCATGCACACCGTGGCGAGGGACATGACGGCGTGGAAGCGGGCCCAGGAGGAGCTGCGCGACCGGGAACAGGAGTTGCGGACCATCCTGGAGTCCACGGCGGACGGCATCCTGGTCGTGGATCAACGCGGCGGGGTCATTCACGCCAACCGGCGGTTCAGGGACCTCTGGAAGATTCCCGAGACGGTCATGGACACCCGGGACGACGGAGCGCTCCTGGACTCCATCCTCCACGAGCTCGTGGACCCCGAGGGCTTCCTGAGTGCGGTGCGCAGGCTTTACGCGTCAGCCGATCCATCGCTCGACACCATCCAGTTCCTGGACGGCAGGATCTTCGAGCGCTACTCCGCCCCGCTGCTCGACGGGGAGGAGCTGCTGGGCCGGGTGTGGTCGTTCCGGGACGTTACCGAGCGGCAGCGCGCGGAGGACGCCCTGGTGGATTCCCGCTTGCGGCTCCGCAGCCTCGCCCGTCGGCTGGACTCGGTGCGCGAAGAGGAGAGGACGTCCCTCGCCAGAGAGCTGCACGACGAGGTGGGCCAGGCACTCACCGCCATGCGCATGGACCTCAGCGTGCTGGAGAAGTCCGAACGCCGGGAGCACCTGGTGGACCGCATCCACTCGATGATCGACCTCACGGAGGACGCCCTCCAGCGGGTCAACCGCATGTCCGTCGAGTTGCGCAGCCCCCTTCTCGAGATCCTGGGGCTCCGGGACGCCGTTGAAGCCCATGTCGGGGACTTTCAGGAACACTCCGGCATCGAAGTGGAGCTCGGCCTCCAGGACCTGGAGATGCCGGAGTGCTTCGAACGGGACCTGGCGGCTTTCCGGATCCTCCAGGAATCCCTGATGAACGTGCGCCGGCACGCAAAAGCCAGCAGGGTCCAGGTGGGGCTGAGCGTCGCGGGGGATCGCCTGGTTCTGGAGGTCGCCGACGACGGCGTGGGCGTCACGGCCCCGCAGTTGCGGGACCACAACTCCCTCGGCCTCATCGGGATGCAGGAGCGAGCCGAGCGCCTGGCCGGCAGCGTGGAGATCAACCGGCGGCGGGAGGGCGGCACCCGCGTGAGGGCGGAACTCCCGGTCAATCCCCCCGAACCTTAGTACTTCGTACTTAGGGACGGCTCAGAGTGCGTTGCGCGAAGCGGACGGGCTCGCATGTCAGCCAGCGAATCTGCCTCACGTAGCCTCACGTCGTGAAGACGTTCGCGGTGGCTCGGCCCACCTCCGTCGTTGGCGGATCGCGGCAAAACGACCACGTGTGCGAACGATCGGCGTCCGTGGCCAGTTGACCGCGCATATCGCGGCGAACTGACCGCGGGCCAGCAGCCGGTGGCGATGCGTGGTCAATCGACCGCGCATGGCGCGGCCAATTGACCGAACGGGTCCGACGACCCTGACGAGTGGGCAGTTGACCGCGCGCCGAAGCCCGCGGACCGGGCGGACGGCTCGCGCCTGATGTGCGCACCATAACTTCTGCTGCCACTTCCGGGACAGGACGTTAGGGTCCGTCAAGGAATAACTGTTGCATTCGACACAGTCATTCCTTGACGGGCCCTTAGAGCCGCAACGCTTCCGCGCCGTCCGTCACCGCCGCTCGGGCCAGCGCCACCGACGTCTCGATGACGCGCCGAATGACGGGGGGCACGCCCTCCGGACCCCGTCGCGCGCACTCCTCGGCCACGGTCAGAGCCAGCCAGGGCTTGGAGGTCAGGCGCGCCGCCTTGGCGATGACCTTGCCGATGGACGCGGGGCGGCCGCGGCCATCCCGCCCGTCCTCCATCCGGGCCGCCTTCCGGTAGACGTCGGCGTAGCCGTGCCGCCACAGGCACCCCTCGATGTCGGGCTCCGCGATGCGGGACACCCGCTCCGCCTCCGGTTCTCCGTTCAGCTCCCCGAGCGCCTCTCGCCTGTACATCGCTCCCGGCTCGTCGCCGTCGGCCAGGAGGTGCCACTCTATGCCCAGGGCGTTGGCCACCCTCAGGAGGGGCTGGGCGCCGCACTGGGCGAACTCCACCACGTGGATTCCCTCGGACTCCAGGTCGAAGCCCAGGACCTCGGCGAGCTGCCGGATGAGCCAGAACTCGGTCTCCCCCTCGACGAGGATCCAGCAGCGCGCGAAGAGCACGCCACCCCGTTTGGCTCGGATGTGATACCCCACTCGCCTCTCGTCGCTGGCCGACAGGTCGCCGGGCGCCACCCGGTACACCTCGATACGGTCGGGCCGCCGCACCAGGCGCCGCAGATGGCGGATGGGCACCTCGGAGAGCAGCTCGCCCGAGTACGTCGTGACCACCGTCTGAGCCTTGAGGCTGTCGATCACGCTCCAGGCGGAGGCCAGGAGGGTGGGGTGCAGGTGCACCTCGGGCTCCTCCAGGGCGATGATGGGATGGGCGCCGGGTGCGAGCAGCTCGTCTCCGCGCACGTCCAGGAGGGCGCCGAGGACCATGAGCAGCCCCAGCGTGTGGCTGCCGCTGCCCGCCCGGGCGGCGGCGTGCTCCGCCGGGTCGTAGGACCTTCCGTAGCCCGGATCCGCGACCAGCTCCTCCAGCATCCTGCGCAGGGGATCCCGGTTGGGGACCCCGTCCCGGGTAAGCCGGGCGGCGAGTCCGCGCGCGGCCTCCAGCCCCTCTCGGATCGTCTCGGCGGGCACCGGCCCTCGAGCCCGGGCCAGATCCCGGTACACGCGCGCCACCTGTGCTTCCAGGCCCCGGCGGCCCCGGCGCTTGCCGCCGGGCACCTCCTCCGGCCGCGCCTCGGCTACGGGACCCGCTGGCTGGGCGAAGCGCACGAGAAGGACAGGGTGGAGGCGCCGGAACGCGTCCAGGGTGCCGTCGGGAGGCTGGGGGTCCAGGGACTCGCCGTCCTCGTCCAGAAAGCGATGAGTGACGCCAGGGGACTCGGGCTCGCCGCCGAACTCGATGCGCACGCGCCGCTCGCCGTCCGCGTCCTGGGTGACCGCCGCCTGGTAGGGGTCCGTGGGCTCCTCGGCCTCATCCAGCCCGTCCGCCCGGAAGGTGAGCGCCACGCGGATGGGCCGGGGCGGCTCGGCACCCCCGGGCCTGTGAAAGTCGTCGAAGCGGAAGTGGCGGGGCGACGTCTGGTCGGGCCGCCCCAACAGCAGACCAAGGACGTCGAAGATGCTGGTCTTTCCGTGGTTGTTCTCGCCGATGATGGCCGTGGTGGAGTCGAGCGAGAGGTCGAGGCTCGCAACACCTCGGAAGTTCTCGATGGTCATGCGCGTGAGGTCCATGCCGGCAAGCTAGGCCCTACCCGGCGGTCGGGGCCACGGCGGGCGCCAGGCACCTCCCGAAGTGACGACACCCCGCATGCAAACTACGGCGCCGCGATCTGGTAGCGCGGGCGAATCGCCTTGACCTCACTGCGTCCTGAGCGCCTCCACGGGATCCACTCGCGAAGCCCGTCGCGCCGGGATCCAGGTGGCCAGCAGGGCCACCAGCGTCAGGAGCGCCGCCGTCCCCGCGAAGATCACCGGATCGGTGGCCGTCACTCCATACAACAGCGATGCCAGGACCCGGCTCACGCCCCACGCCCCCAGGAGGCCGAGGCCCACGCCGATGCCCGTGAGCGCCATGCCCTGCCCCACCACGGCCCTGAGCACGGTGGCGGCGGGAGCGCCCAGAGCCATCCGCACGCCGATTTCCTGGGTCCTCCGGCTGACGATGTAGGAGATGACCCCGTAGATCCCCACGGTGCCGAGCAGCAGCGCGATGCCCGCGGCGATGCCCAGGAGCAGCACCGTGAACGACGTGGAGGCCATCGAGTCGTTCACGATGCTCTCGACCGTGCGGGGGTTGATGATGGGGAGCCGCGGGTCCACGGCCCGCAGCGCTTCACGCGCACCGGCCACGGCGCCGAGGGGGTCCCCGCCCACCCGGATCGCCACGTCCATGAACGACGGGCCGGTGAGGCGTTCGGGAGGCCCCGCCACCACCGGGAAGTAGGCCATGGGCAACGGCTCATCGGCCACGTCGTCGAACCGCACGTCCGCCGCGACCCCGACCACCTCCCACGAAAACTCGGCGCCCTGGTTCCGGATCATGCGCCCGAGGGCGCTCTGGCCGGGCCAGAACGCCTGCGCGAGGGCTTCGCTGATCACCACGCCGCGGTGTTGGTCCCCCTGATCGCTCCACTCGAGCGGGCGACCCTCCGCGAGGGGTATGCGCATGGTCTCGAAGTAGCCGGGCGTCACGCTCCTTCGTTCCACGATGGGTCCCAGCTCGCCCTCCGGGTAGGGGCGTTCCTCGGGCTCCATGGCCCCAGCGCTTTTGGCGCCAGACAGGGGCAATCCGTCGATCATCCCCACGCTCTGGACGCCGGGCTGCTCCGTGAGCCGGTCCGCCAGGCGCCGGTAGACGTCCAGCACCTGCGTGGGCTCTGGGTACTCCGCGTCCGGAGGCCCGACCCGGAACGTCAACACGCCCTCGGACTCGAAGCCCGGATCGACGCCCCGGAGCGCCACGAAGCTCTTGAGCATGAGGCCCGAGCCCACCAGGAGCACCAGGGCCAGCGCCACCTGGCTCACCACGAGGGAGCTGCGCGCCCTGTGCCGCTCACGCCCGGTGGTGGAGGCCCTTCCGCCCTCCTTGAGGACGTTGGACAGATCCCGGCGGCCGTAGCCGAGCACCGGGAACAGCCCGAACAGCACGCCCGATGCCAGAGAGATGACGGCGGTGAACGCCAGGACGCTTCCGTCGATGCCGATGGACAGCGCCTGGGGAAGGTCCGCCGGCGCCAGCTCGAGCAGGCCCCGCACGCCGACGGCGGCTAGACCCAGGCCCAGGACTCCCGCCCCGACCGCCAGGGCCAGCGCCTCGCTCAGATACTGGCGCATCACGTCGCCCCGGCTCGCTCCCAGGGCCGTGCGCACCGCCTGCTCCCGCTGGCGGGACTCGGCCCGGACCAGGAACAGATTGGCCACGTTCGCGCACGCGATGAGGAGGACGAACCCGACGGTACCCAGGAGGACCCACAGGACCGGCCGCACGTCCTGGACGAAGAGTTCCTTGAGGGGCTTCACGTCAGCGGCCAGCCCCGCCTGCTCGATGATCTCCGCTCCGAGCTCCTCCGGGTGCGCCTCGGAGAAGCGCATGAGCAGACCCTGCATCTCCGTATTGGCGGCCTCGACGTCGACGCCCTCAACCAGGCGGGCGACGCCGATGAAGCTCAGGCTTCCCAGCTCGGGCTCCGCGTCGTCGATGGCCATGGGGATCCACAGATCCGCGTCGAGGAAGGAGAAGTCGCCCATGACGCCCACGACGCGCCGCTGGACGCCGTCCATCTCGACCAGGCGGCCGACGACCGATGGATCCTTGCCGAAGCTCTCCTCCCACAGTCCGTAACCGAGGACGGCCACGGGCTCGGCGCCCAACCGGTCCTCCCCTTCCAGAAACCCGCGGCCCAGGAAGGGCCGCAGTCCGATGGCGTCGAAGTACTTCTCGGTGACCACCCGGGCGCTCAGCCGCCGGGGCTCCTCGTCCGTGACGAGGTTTACGCTTCCGTCGCTGAAGAGCGCCAACGACTCGATGGAAGTGGCGTTCTCCAGATAGTGGAGGTACGTGCCCTCGGAGTGGGGGATGACGGGCACGCTCACGCCCAGTCCCGGCGCCTCGAAGTTGTAGCTCACCATGAGGTGGGAGTCGGGGAACGGCAAAGGGTTGATGAGCACTCCGTCCACGACGCTGAAGATCGCGGTGTTCGCGCCGATCCCCACCGCCAGGGTCACCCCGGCCAGCGCCGTGAAGAAGGGCTTCCTCACCAGGCTCCGCACCGCCGCACGCAGGTCACGCACGATCGCGTCCATTGTCCATCCTTCCATTCTGAGGTACCACGCGTCGGCAAGAGCGCCCCACGCGTCCGCCATCGTGCCGCCGCTGGCGGCCAACTCTCCGCGCCACTCCTCGATCCAGTCGTCGCGGCGGTCCCCCGGCACGAGCAGGGACGTCAGGCGCACCCACAGATCCGGCCCGCCCATCAGGCCTCGCCGGTGGGCGCGGGAGGCAGCGCACCCAGCACCCGGCGCACCTCGGCCAGCTTGCGCTCCGCCTCGGGGAGGGCGTCCCGGCCCGCCGGCGTCAGCTCGTACGTGCGGCGGCGGGGACGCCCGTCCGCGTGCGCATCCAAGGCCTCCTCCCAGCGGGACTTCAACATCCCGGCCCTCTCCAGGCGCCGAAGGGCCGGATAGACCGTGCCGCTGGGCAGATCACACCTCTCCATCACGTCGAATCCGTAGTGGTAGCCGCCCGCCACGGCCCGCAGAACGAGCGCCGTGATCTGTGTCATTCGAACTCGGGACATGCGTCCTCCGTGGTGGAATCAGCCGCTCGGGCCGGGGCCTCGGGGGGCCGGTCGCGCCATCGCCTCGGACCTCATTGCAGTTTTCTACATAGTATCTACGAGACGCGGGCTCTGGAAGTTCCAGTCGCCGGCAAACGCTTCCGGTTTCCGGAAAAACATGCCCCCCCCTCTCGTATCCCGTCCCGGAAGAGCCTGGAATACGGGGCTTTTCCCTCTGGCCGGGTCCTTGCGGGAAGCGTCCGGCGAATGAGGCGGGTCCAGCGGCCGTCGTGCCTTCGGCGCGGGCCCTGCCGGTACGGGAAACGTATGCGCAAGATCCTGCTGGTCGAAGACGACGTCATCGTGGCCAGGGACCTTCGGCTCTCTCTCGAGGCCCTGGGGTACGCCGTGCCTGGCGAAGCCCTCAACGCCCGGGAGGGACTCCGGGCCGCCCGGGAGCTGCGGCCGGACCTCGGTCTCATCGACATTGGCCTGCCCGGCGATCTCGACGGGATCGACCTGGCGCGGGCTGTCCGTACCGAGCTGTCCCTGCCGGTGGTCTTCGTCACCGGCCGATCCGACGAAGCCACCCTGGCCCGAGTGCGGGCGTCGGGCTCGTACGGCATCGTCACCAAACCGTTCTCCGAGGACGGGCTGGCCACAACCCTGTCCATCGCCCTCGCCCGGGCCAGGAAAGAGCGGCACTTGGAGAACCGGGCGCGCCACTACCGCACGATCTACGAGGAGTCCGTGGCGGGGCTGGCCCAGTTCTCCGGAAACGGCCGGTTGATCGACGCCAACGACGCCTTCGCCAGGGACCTGGGGTACGAAAGCCCGGCACAGCTCCGCGGTCGCGCCGCCTCCGGAATCTGGGTCTCGGAGCAGGTGCTCCGAGCCTTCGTGCTGACGGTCAGGTCGGCCGGACGCGTCAGCGACCACGAGGCCGAGCTCAAGCGCCGGGACGGCTCGACCGTCTGGATGCTCTGTAACGCCGCATGGGTGGAGTCGACCGTTCAGGCCGACCGCAGTCGCATCCTCGGCTGCTTCTTCAACCTCAGCCGTCGCAAGCGGGTCGAGGAGGCGCTGAGGGCTCTGGCCTACAGCGATCCCCTCACCGGCCTGCCCAACCGCCGACTCCTCGAGCTGCGCGGCGCTCAGGTCCTGGAGGAGGCCACGCGGCGAGAAGAGTGGGCCGCGTTCCTGTACATGGATCTCGTGGGATTCAAGGCCGTCAACGACCGGATCGGGCACACGGCGGGGGACGCGGTCCTGGTCCGGCTGGCCCGCCGGCTGGACGCGACGCGGCGGGGAGTAGACGTCGCGGCTCGCCTCGGCGGAGACGAGTTCGGCGTCCTCCTGGGCGGCATGTCAGACGCCCATTCGGCGTATGTGACGGCGGAGCGCTTCCTGGCCTCGCTGGGCCCGGTGTACGATGTCGACGCAGCGGAGGTCCACGTCGCCGTGCGGGCGGGTCTGGCCGTCTTTCCCGACCATGCGCTGACCCTGGATGCCCTCATCGCGGCCGCGGACGCCGCGCTGGCCGAGGCCACCATCCTCGGAGGGCGTCAGATGGTCGTGGCTAGGCCGGATGGACGAGAACGTCATCCAGGACCAGCACCGCCCCCCCTGACCCGCCCACCATCACACCGGATCACGGACGCGCACCCGCGCACGGGATGAAGCCCTCCTTCCATGAGGCGAAGCGAGTTCCTCCCCGACAGGAAGACGGTGCCGTCCTCCTCGAGCGCGGTGATCACGGGATCGGGAAGCGGATGCCCCCGCTCGTCCACCACCGTGACCACGTCGGAGATGAGATGTCCCTCCACGCGCTCACGGGGTCGCGCCAACAGGTGCTCCGCCGCCGGGTTCAGGAGGGTGATGACCCCGCGCTCGTCCGTGGTGATTACGGCGCACACGATGGACTTGAGCGTGCACCAGTGCCACTCCTCGCTCTCGCGCGTGAGGGCCTCGGCCCGGTGTCGGTGGATCGCCACTTCGATGGCCGCGCGCAGGCCGGCCTGATCGAAGGGCTTGACGAGGTATCCCCAGGACCCCGATGCCTTGGCCCGCTCCAGGGTAGCGGGATCCGAGTGGGCCGACAGGTACACCACGGGGATGTCGAGCTCCCTCGCGAGGCTGGTGCCAGCCTCGATGCCGTCGATGCGTCCGGGCAGCCGGATGTCCATGAGAACCACGTCGGGCTGGTGCTCCCTGGCCGAGGCGAGGATGTCGTCGGCGTCGGCGAACACCCCGGGCACCTGGTACCCTAGCGACTCGAGGGCCTGGCGGAGATCCGTCGCGACGATGGCGTCGTCCTCGACCACGAGGACTCGCGCGCTTACGTCGGGTGTGATCATCACGCTTCCATCTCGCTTCCGTGCGGTTCCAGGGGGAATCGAAGCTGGCACCGGAGCCCGGGTCGGTTCTCCATGTCCAGCGCGCCCCTGAGCTGCCCGGACAGGGCCTGAACCAGCTCCAGGCCGAGCCCCCCGGCGCGGGACGTTTCGGGCATACCACGTCCCCGGTCCTCGACGGTGAGGATGGCTTCACCGCGCCAACGGGTGAGGGATAGCGTCACGGCCGCGATACCGTCGGGACTCGCCCCGTGCTCCAGCGCGTTCATCGTGAGCTCGTGGGCCACGAGCCCGCACGCCACGGCCCGCTCCACGTCCAGATGGACCACGTCGGCCCGGACGTCGATGGTGACGGCCGCGCCCCGGCCCGTGAAGGCGCGCTTGACTTCCGCAGCCAACCCGTTCAGGTAGCCTCCCATCTCCACGCCGGCCAGGTTGCCCGCCTGATACAGACGGTCGTGCAAGAGGGCGATGGCCCGGATCCGCGACCGGCTGTCCTCCAAAGCCTCCCGGGCGGCCTCGTCGTCCAGGGAGCGCAACTGGAGGCTCAAGAGGCTGGCCACCGTCTGGAGGTTGCCCTTCACGCGATGGTGCAACTCCTGAAGGAGGGTCTCCCTCTCCTGGACG
>DASWKP010000194.1:0-6203 GCA_036396575.1 Longimicrobiales bacterium
CTGGGTGGAGGGCGCCTGGATCTGGTGGGGGCTGGTCGCCGCCGGGGGCGTGGCCGTCCTGTGGCCCTCCCTGGAGGATCCATCGCGTCGCTGGCACGCTCGCGTCGGGCTGGCCATCGCCGCCTTCGCGGTCTATGGGGCCATGCTCGGACCGGACGTGCGGGGCGGGGATCACGCCCGGGCCGCGCTGGTGCTGGTCACGTCGGCCTCCCTGGTGCTTCTGGTGAGCGTCCTGCTGTGGGGGCGACTACCCGCCGGCGCCCGTCCCGCCAGCCGGGGCGGCCTCTTCTTCCACGTGCCCGAGGGGCCACCCTCGGAGGTGCTGACGCCCGGCCGGGACCTGGTGGGGCGGACGGGACGCGCCATGACGGACCTGAACCCCGACGGCGTGGCCCTCTTCGAGGGCGAGAGGGTGGACGTCTCGACCGAGGGTGACTGGGTCGAGGAAGGGCAGCCGGTCCTCGCCGTCAACGCCGAGGGTATCCACGTTCTGGTGCGCGCCGTCGAGCGCCCGAAGGCGGACGACGGGGCGGTCTGAGGCGGTCACGGCACTACATCTCCCCACGCCCCATCTTCCTCAGCACCGTGTGCAGGATCCCGCCGTTCCGGTAGTACTCGACGTCCACGTCGGAGTCCAGGCGCACCCGCGCCTTGAAGGACACCTCGGTCCCGTCGGCCTTGCGCGCCGTCACGTCCACCCGCTCGCCCGGTACCAGACCATCCGCGACGCCGGTGATGTCGTAGACCTCGGTGCCGTCGAGACCCAGGGCCTGCCGGCCCTCACCATCGTCGAACTGGAGGGGGAGGACCCCCATCCCCACCAGATTGGATCGGTGGATGCGCTCGTAGCTCTCGGCGAGGACCGCCCTGACACCGAGGAGCGCCGTCCCCTTGGCGGCCCAGTCACGTGACGAACCGGCGCCATACTCGGGCCCGGCGATCACGACCAGGGGCGTGCCCTCCTCGATGTAGCGCATGGCCGCGTCGTAGATGGGCATCTCCTCCCCCGAGGGCAGGTGGCGGGTGTAGCCCCCCTCCTTCTCGTCCAGCATCAGGTTGCGGATGCGCACGTTGCCGAAGGTGCCCCGCATCATCACCTCGTGGTTGCCCCGCCTCGAGCCGAAGGTGTTGAAGTTCACCGGGGTCACCCCCCGCCCCTGGAGGTACCGGCCGGCGGGCTCCCCCTTGGGGATGGCCCCGGCCGGCGAGATGTGGTCCGTGGTCACCGTGCCGCCCAGGAGGGCCAGGACGCGGGCGCCGTGGATGTCGGACACGGCCGGAACGTCGGGGCTCATCCCCTGGAAGAAGGGCGGGTTCTGGATGTAGGTCGAGTCGGCGTCCCAGTCGTAACGGGTGCTCTGCTCCGGAAGAGGCAGGGCCCGCCACAGGTCGTCGCCCTCGAACACCTCGCCGTAGCGCTCCTCGTACATGCTCGGCCGCAGCGACGAAGCGATGGTCTCCTTGATCTCCGCCTGGCTGGGCCAGACGTCCGACAGGAAGACGGGCTTGCCGTCGCGGCCCGTGCCCAGCGGCTCGTTCAGGAGGTCGATGTCCACGCGTCCCGCCAGGGCGTAAGCCACCACCAGCATGGGCGAGGCCAGGTAGTTGGCGCGCACGAGGGGGTGGATGCGGGCCTCGAAGTTCCGGTTCCCCGACAGGACCGAGGCCACGACGAGCCCCTCCTCCTCCACGGCCTTGTGGATGGGCTCCGGCAGGGGCCCGCTGTTGCCGATGCACGTCGTGCACCCGTATCCCACGACCTGGAAGCCCAGGGTGGCGAGGTCCTCCATCACGCCCGAGGCTTCCAGATAGTCCGTGACCACCTTGGAGCCAGGCGCCAGCGACGTCTTGACCCACGGCTTCGCCTCCAGGCCGAGGGCCACGGCCTTCCGGGCGAGGAGCCCGGAGCCCACCATGACGGAGGGATTCGACGTGTTGGTGCAGCTCGTGATGGCGGCGATGACCACGGTGCCGTCTCCGACCTCCACCGTCCGGCCGTCCAGCTCCACGTCGAACGCGCGCCGGCTCCCCCGCGGAGGCGCCGCGACGGCGGTCGCGGCCGCGCCGCCCTCTCCGGCCCAGCTCTCGCCCGTACGGCTCTCGCCGGAGGCCCCTGCAGCCGAGTCCGCGACAGGGAGGTCGAACCCGGCGGGCAGCAGCCCGGGCAGGTCCCGCAGGAACGCGGCCCCGAGCCGTCCCAGCGCGACGCGGTCCTGGGGCCGCCTGGGCCCGGCCAGGCTCGGCTCCACGGTCGCCAGGTCCAGTGCGATGGATGAGGTGAAGAGCGGGTCGGGCGTGTCGTCGGTGCGGAACAGGTTGAGCGCCTTGCTCACGCGCTCCACTCGCTCCACGAGCCCGGCGCTCCGGCCCGTGCCCCGCAGGTAGCGCAGCGTCTCGTCGTCCACCGGGAAGAACCCGATGGTGGCCCCGTACTCGGGGCTCATGTTGGCCAGCGTGGCCTTGTCCGGCAGCGTCAGGTTGTTCAGGCCGTCGCCGAAGTACTCCACGAATCGGCCCACCACTCCGTGGGCCCGGAGGAGCTCCGTCACCCGCAGGACCAGGTCCGTGGCCGTGGCGCCTTCGGGAAGCGTGCCCGTGAGCTTCATGCCCACAACTTCCGGGAGGAGCATGTAGTAGGGTTGGCCGAGGACCACCGCTTCGGCCTCGATGCCACCCACGCCCCAGCCCACCACGCCCAGCCCGTTGATCATGGTCGTGTGGGAATCGGTCCCGACGAGCGTGTCCGGGTAGGCCACCCAGGCACCGTTCTCCTGGCGGCGGTGAACCACCGAGGCCAGGTACTCCAGGTTCACCTGGTGCACGATGCCGGTGCCCGGAGGCACCACGGAGAAGTTCTTGAATGCGGACTGGGCCCAACGGAGCAGTGCGTAGCGTTCCCGGTTGCGCTCGTACTCCTTCTCCACGTTCAGCCGGTAGGCCTCCTTCATGCCCGCGTGGTCGACCTGAACCGAGTGGTCGATGACGAGGTCGGCTGGAACCACGGGATTGATGCGCGCCGGATCGCCGCCGAGATCCGCCAGGCCGTCCCTCATCGCCGCCAGGTCCACCACGGCCGGAACCCCCGTGAAGTCCTGGAGGACGACGCGCGACGGCATGAAAGGCACGTCCGCCCCGGCATTGTCCGGGCTCCAGGCGCACACCGCCCTGACGTGGTCCTCGGAGACGTAGCCCTTGCCCGCGTGGCGCAGAGCGTTCTCCAGGAGGACGCGGATGGAGAAGGGGAGCCGATCGAGGCTCGTCAGGCCCTCATGGTCGAGGACCCGGAGGTCGTAATAGCGGGTGTCTCCCTCGGACAGCTCCAGCCTGCGGAGCGCGCCGAAGGGATCCTGGATGGAGTCGGCCACGGTGGCGTCTCTGTTGGGCGATGGGTGATCGGGGTCCGTGGTTCCCCGGTCGGACCCTCGCCCATGGACGCGGCCCCGGCCGGGTGCCTGCGGATGTCCGACTACGCTAACCCCGCAGGAGGGTGGGGGTTTCCGTACGGGGGGGTGGCGCCTGGGGACGATGACCGGCCTTGCACTTTCGGTTTGTGTTCGGTAAGATCAGTGTCGGCGCGCTCACGCGCGTCCTGTCCGGGGCGAATCGGCCTTGCCAGTTCGATCCACGGGTGGAGATTCGATGGAGGCCGTCGCTCGCCCGCTCCCGCGGGGGCCCCGGCTCCCCTAGCCAGCCACATGACCCTCCAGTCCAGGGGCCAGCTATGTTCTCGGGCCTGTTCGGTGACGTGAAGTACGCGATCCGTTCGTTCGGCCGGCGGCCGCTCTTCACCGGCGTCGTCCTGATCACGTTGGCCCTCGGCATCGGGAGCAACGTGGCGATCTTCAGCGTGGCGAACGCGGTGCTGTTCCGTCCGCTGCCGTACACGAACCCGGAGGAGCTCGCGCTGGTGTGGACGCGGCTCCCGGCCACCAACGTCGACCGCTCCCTCGTATCCGGGCCGGACCTCCAGGATTACCGGAACGAGACCACGCTGTTCGAGGATCTGGCCGGGGCGATGGCCCTCAGCGGGACGCTCACGGGGGAGGGCCCCGCCGAGCAGATCATGACCGGGTACACGACGTGGAATCTGTTCAAGGTGCTGGGCGTCACTCCGCTTTTGGGCCGTGACTTCCAGGAGGACGACGCCTTCCCCGTCGATCCCGACATGTTCGGAAGTCCGGACCCGGACCTGCCGCCCGGCATGGTGATTCTGAGCCACGGCCTCTGGCAGCGGCGCTATGGAGGCGACCCCGCGGTCATCGGACGCGCGATCCAGATGAACGGCTGGGGCTCCGTGGTGGTGGGCGTGCTGCCCGCGGACTTCCGCGTGTACCTCCCCGCCGATGCGGCGATGCCGACGAATATCGACGCGTGGGGAGTGTTGCCTAGCAACATCGGCGAGTTCGCCCGCGACGCTCCCTGGCTGACGGTCGTGGCACGGCTGAAGAGCGGCGTCGGGGCCGGCCAGGCCCAGCGGGAGATGGACGCCCTGGCCGCCCGGCTTCGGGACGTCCACCAGTTCCATGCCAACCAGGACATGCGCATCCTCGTGAATGGCATGCACGACGACGTGGTAAGCCACGCTCGACCGGCGCTGCTCGCGCTCATGGGCGCCGTGGCGTTCGTCCTTCTGATCGCTTGCGGAAACGTCGCCAACCTCCTGCTCGTTCGGGCCACCGGGCGAGGGCGGGAGATCGCGGTGCGCGCGGCCGTGGGGAGTGGGCGGGGCCGCATCATCCGTCAGATGCTCACCGAGAGCGCGGTGCTGGCCACCGGTGGGACCGTGTTGGGCGCCGGCCTCGCGTGGTACGGCGTCAGGGCCATCCTGGCGCTGAGTCCGGGCAACCTCCCTCGCGTCGAGGGCGCGGGCATCGACGCCCGGGTCCTCGGGTTCACGGTGGGCGTCACGGTCCTCGCGGCGCTGGCGTTCGGCCTGGCGCCCGCCCACCGGGTCGTCCGCGACAACCTGGCGGATTCCCTCAAGGACAGAGGGAGCGACGCGGGGGGTGTCCGAGGCAACAAGCTGCGCACGACGATGGTCGTCACGGAAGTTGCGCTCTCCCTGGTGCTCCTGATCGGCGCTGGCCTCATGATGCGGAGCTTCGCCGAGATCCGTCGGGTCGACCCGGGGTTCGAGCCGACCGACGTTGTGACGTTCACGGCTCCGCTGGACTTCATCAAGTATCTGACGCCGGCTTCGCGCGCCAACTTCGTCACCGAACTTGGGGCGCGCCTCGGAACCATCCCGGGGGTGGAGGTCGTGGGTGGGGTCGCGCCGCTGCCGCTGGCCGGTGGAGAGCAGTACTCCGTCGGCTCCTACGGCCGGATCGGGGTTGCGGACGACGTCTACCAAGCCAACAAGGCCGATTACAAGACGGTGCTCCCCGGGTACTTCGACGTCATGCGGATCGATGTCGTTCGGGGCCGGGCCTTCGTGCCGTCGGACAACCAAGCCGAGGCTCTGGACGTGGCGGTCATCGACCAGGCCTTGGCGGATCGCGCCTTCGGCTCCGAGGATCCGGTGGGGCAGGAACTCCTCATGGACTACTTCAACGAAGAGACCTTCTCGCTCGAGCGCCGAGCCGTGCGGGTAGTGGGCGTGGTCGCGAACGTCCGCTCGTCCTCGCTCGCGGCCGACGGGCGCGAGACCCTCTACGTTCCGTATATCCTCAACTCGTGGTTCCCATTGACCTACGTGCTGCGCACGCGGACCGGTGCCGAAGCCATCGTGCCACTGATCCGCGGCGAGGTGGCCGTCCTGGATCCCGACGTCCCGGTGTCGGACCTGGCGACCCTCGAGTCGTACGTCACCAACGCGATGTCCCAGACGCGCTTCATGCTCGCCCTCATCGGCGCGTTCGCCTCGGTCGCCCTCGTGCTGGCTTCCCTCGGACTGTACGGCGTGATCTCGTACTCGGCGCGGCAGAGGACGAGGGAGATCGGGGTGCGCGTGGCTTTTGGAGCGACAGGTGGGGATGTAGTCCGGCTGGTCCTGGGGCAGGGCATGGCGATGGCCGTGGCCGGCATCGTGATTGGCCTGATCGCGACGTTCGGACTCTCCCCGGTCGTGGACGCCTTCCTCGTGGGGGTCGGAACCACCGATCCCGTGACCTGGGCGGGGGTGTCCATGCTGTTGATGACCGTCGCTGCGGTGGCGGCCTACATCCCGGCCCGCAGAGCCGCCCGCGTCGAGCCGGTCGAAG
>DASWKP010000195.1:0-1715 GCA_036396575.1 Longimicrobiales bacterium
AGGAGACGAGACGAATGACGTCCAGAACCCGAAGCCCCATCGCCGCCGCCGTGATCGCCGTCTTTGCCGTCTCCTGCGGCGGAGGGAGGAGCCCCTCCGCGCCCACGCCGACACCCACCCCGGTGCCCACGCCGGCGCCGACTCCCGTCCCCACTCCCACTCCCGAGCCCAGCCCCGAGGCTGAGGCTCCCGTCGTCCGGACCACGAAGCCGGTCCGGATCACCCTCCGCCTCTACGCGGTGGAGGACCCGGCGGGCCGGCTGGTTCCGGACTACGAGGTGCTCCCCGACGGCACCCCGGTCATCCCCGTGAACTACCGCTTCCGCCTCGACATCGTGGCCAAGGACAACCGCAACCGGGAGACCATCGGTTCCGGCAACGTGGAGTGGACCTGGGACGACAACGCGGTCGAGGTGGTCAACATGAACAACATCTTCCAGCCCCGCCTGCGCGCCGTCCGCCCCACGCGGATGACCGCCTACGCCATGCTCGACGACGTGAGGTCGAACGAGTTGGAAGTGGAGCTGCGCTTCTAACCGTCCACGGGCCGGCTCACCGGGACGAGGGCTGTGGCGGGCGGCGCCATTCGTCGATGAGGCTGGCCACCAGGCCTGTCCAGCCGGTCTGATGGGACGCGCCCAGGCCCTCGCCGGTCTCGCCGTGGAAGTACTCGTGGAACAGGACGAGGTCCCGCCAGTGGGGGTCCTCCTGGAACTTCCGGCGCTGCCCGTGCACGGGGCGCCGCCCGTCCGGGCCCCGGGTGAAGATCCGGATCATCCGGTCCGCCATGTCCTCCGCCACCTCCCACAGGTTCTTCTGCGGGCCGTCCCGGCCGTCGGAGGCCACGGTGAAGGTGGGCCCGAACGCCGTCCCCAGCTTGCGCAGGGCCTCGATCATCAGGAAAGAGGTCGGTAGCCACACCGGCCCCCGCCAGTTGGAGTTGCCGCCCTTGATCTTGGACTCGGACTCCGCGGGCTCGTAGGCCACCCACTTGTCGCCGAACACGAAAGGGGCGACGGCGTGGCAGCGGGAGAGGCTGCGCAGCCCCCAGGGCGAGAGGAACTCGTCGGGGTCCAGGATGCGGCGGAGGAGGCCCTTGATCTGGGCCTCGTTGACGATGGCGCAGACGTGGACGTCCTGGCCGTCCCGCATCACGGGGTGGCACACGTCCTGGACGATGTGCTTCTTGTTCTCCAGGAACCACAGGAGGTTGGAGCGGAACTCCTGGAAGGGCTCGATCCACCGCGTCTCCAGGCGCTCCACCGCGTACAGGGGCACGAGGCCCACCAGGGAGCGGACCCGGAACTTCTGGAAGCTGCCGTCGGGATAGCTGAGCACGTCGTAGAAGAAGCCGTCCTCCTCGTCCCAGAGCTGGTAGTTCCGGTCGCCCATCTTCTTCATCGCCGCGCCGACGTAGATGTAGTGCTGGAAGAACTTGGTGGCCAGGGCCTCGTAGGCCTTGTTCTCCTCCGCCAGTTCGAGGGCGATACGCATGAGGTTCAGGCAGAACATGCCCATCCAGCCCGTGGCGTCGGACTGCTCGAGCACCGCCCCCGCGGGGAGGCGCTCGCTGCGGTCGATGACGGTGATGTTGTCGAGGCCGAGGAACCCGCCCTCGAAGACGTTGTTCCCCGAGCTGTCCACCTTGTTCACCCACCAGGCGAAGTTGATGAGCAGCTTGTGGAAGCACTTCTCGAGGAAGACGCGGTCCGGGC
>DASWKP010000196.1:0-11001 GCA_036396575.1 Longimicrobiales bacterium
TATGTTAGGAAAACGCTGCTTTCCACCCTCGAGGTGACCCCTTCATGACTGAACGACGGATGCGGGCCAATCCAGGCGGTGAGATCTCGCCCGAAGATGTAGTTGGCCGTGACCACCTGATCGAGCGGACCTGGGACGCCCTCCAGCGACAGAGCCTGGTGATGGTGGCTGAGCGGCGAATCGGGAAGACCACGGTGGTCAAGAAGATGCGGAGCGCGACTCCGGAGGGCATCAACCTCATCTACCGGGATGTCGAGGGGCTCCGGACCCCGCTGGAGTTCGCCGAGGCCGTGGCACAGGACGTGGAAGAACGCCTCTCCGGGCGGCATCAGGGAGTCGCCAAGCTCCGTAGGCTGTTCTCGCACCTCAGCGGGGCCGAGATCGCCGGCGTGTTGAAGTTCCCCGCAGCCATGGGCCAACACTGGCGAAGCCTGCTTGAAGCCGCCATCGAAGATCTCATGCAGAGCGACGCCGGCGCGGTGTACGTCTTCGTATGGGACGAGCTACCCCTCATGCTGGAGAAGATGCTGGCGGGGGCCGATGGGCGGACCACAATGGACGTGCTGGACACTCTTCGCAGCCTGCGGCAGACCCACGCGAACCTCCGCATGATCTACACGGGGTCGGTGGGACTGCACCACGTTCTCGCCCAGCTCCGGGCTGTCGGGTACAGGAACGATCCCACCAACGACATGCGGACCGTCGACGTGGGGGAGCTGCGTGCCCAGGACGGATCGCGGCTCGCCCTGGCCCTCCTCCAGGGAGAAGAACTCAGGTGCGCGGATCCCGTGGCGATCGCCCGGGCGATCTCCCAAGCCGTGGACCACGTCCCGTACTACATCCACCTGGTCGTCGCGCGAATGCGAGATCGCGGTGGCGACGCCACGGAAGCCCTCGCTGACTCCATCGTTCGGGAAGCGCTCGTCGATGCTCAAGACGCATGGCATCTTCAGCACTACCGCGAACGTCTGGAGGGGCGCTATGGAGAGGATCGCGTGGCCGTCGTGTTGGCGGTGCTCGACCAGTTGGCTCACGCTGCCGCGCCGATGGCCTTTGATGATATCGCCCAGTCGGTCCGAGCGGCTGTCCCGCGAGAAAGGACATTGATCCAACGCTGGTGGATGGTCCAGCGGGCGAGGCGATGAAGGCCGCGTTCCTTTCCAGGTTCACGCCGAGTCTCCTCCGCCCGGAAGCGTTGGAGCGGATGTTCGTTCAACGCTCGATGCTGGCCCGGACGATCGTGGAGGGGCTCCGCGAGAGCAGCATGACGCCCAACAAGCATTACTACCTCGTGACCGGACCACGAGGGATCGGCAAGACCCATCTCGTGTCGCTGATCCACCACCGGCTCAGGCAGGACGACGCTCTCCAGGACAAGCTGCGAATAGCCTGGCTAAGAGAGGAAGAGTGGGGCGTGGCTTCCTATCTCGACCTGCTCCTTGTGATCTTGCGCGCGATTCATGAAGCGGGTGACACGCCGGAACTGGCGGAGAGTTACGAGCGGCTGAGAGCGCTCGATGATCCCGCGCAGGCGTGTGCCATGGCCGAGCGGCTCGTCGTGGAGGTCGCAAGTACCGGAACGCTCCTGATCATTGCGGAGAACCTGGAGGAGATCTTCCGCGGGATCGAGCTGGACGGACAACACCGGCTTCGAGCGCTCATCCAAAACCACCCGGTCTTCTCCATCCTGGGGACAGCCCAGAGCCTTTTCGACGGCGTGACGAGCCGGACGGAGCCCTTCTACGGGTTCTTCGACACACACCAGTTGGAGGAGCTCACCTTCGAGAATAGCGTCCAGCTCGTCAGCCGGATTGCCGAGCAGGAAGGAAACCAGAAGCTGTCCGAGTTCCTGGCGTCGCCCGGTGGCAGAGCGCGGATGCGCGCGGTTCACCACCTCGGAGCGGGGAATCCGAGAGTCTACGTGATCTTCTCGCAGTTCTTGACCTCCAGCTCACTCGACGAGCTGGTGAATCCCCTGCTCCAGACGCTCGACGATCTCACGCCGTACTACCAGAGCCGCATGGGCCATCTCTCGCCGCAACAGCGCAAGATCGTCGAGTATCTTTGCGAGCATCGCGGGGCCGCAACCGTCACCAAGATCGCCAGTGCGAACTTCATAACGCCACAGACGGTCTCCGGCCAGCTCCGCAAGCTGGACGAGTTGGGTTACGTTCGCTCCACACGGCATGGGCGCGCCTCCTACTACGAGCTTCGGGAGCCTCTTCTCCGCCTGACGCTCGAGGTCAAGAAGCTCCGTGGGGAGCCGGTGCGTTTGATCGTGGAGTTTCTGCGCGTCTGGTACTCGGCCAGGGAACTCTCGGAGCGGTTGGGTGCGACGGCGGCTCCTGAAGAACGGAGCTACGTCGAGGCAGCCCTCGAGATGAAGCGTCGTCACGGAGAGGGGCCGATCCTCGAAGCGTGCCGGAATGATCTGGCCCGATTCGTCGACGCCGGAGACACGGCGCGGGCGCTCGGTGTCGCGGAGGAGCTCCTCGCCGTCGGCGAAACGATCGAGGACATGGACCAGGTTATCCGGCTGGAGGCCGCGTCGCCGGAGCAGGTGGCCAAGGCGCTCGTCAACAAGGGTCTCCGGCTTGATACTCTCGGACGCTACGAGGAAGCGATGGAGATCTACGACGACGTCGTCCGTCGCTTCGGCGAACGCCCCGAGGGCGAGTTCGCGGAGCTGGTGGCGATGGCTCTCTCCAACAAGGGCCTCACGCTCGCCAGTCTCGGGCGATTCGGGGTAGCCGGCGACGCGATCGAACGGGCCAGCGATGTTCTGGCGGGCAACGACGATGGCCTGCTTCGAAACCACCTGGTGTTGGTGCCCCGCCTATTGACCCGGACGGCGGAGCCCGCTTGGCGACAGATCATCCCACGGCTGATCCAGTCGATGGAGAGGCGCGGACAGTTGACCGCTCTGGGCGTCGGGCTCGTCCAGTCGATCCGCCCCCTCGCGGGGGACCTGGTCAGCCGCGGAATAGGTGCCCGTTGGTTGTCCGTCTGGACCGAGCTCTCCGAGGCCCACGACCAGATGCGGATCCCCCTCCGTCTTCTGAAGGCAGCCGTCTCGTACCTGGCCGACGGGAACGCGGCGGCCCTTCAGGCGCTGCCCCGTGAGGAGCGCGACGTGCTGAAAACCCTCCTGCCCGTAGGCTGATCCGAGCGCACCACACCTCGCGCCCCTCAACCGGCGCAAGTCGCCGTGGATGGCGACCGCCAGTCCGCTTTCGTCAGCTCTACCCGCCCCCCGGCCCCGTCCTCACCGGAATCGGGTTGTTGGGGTCCTCGTAGGGGCGCAGATGCTCCTCGAGGAAGGTCCAGGTCCGGTTCCAGGAGTCGCGCTGGGCCGGTGAGTCCACGCGCTCGAGGGTCTCGGGGTCGACTCGCCGGCTGAACGCGTGGCCGACGCTACGGCCCCAGGGAGCCGGGTCCTGGTAGATCTTGGTCTCGGTGATGTCGGGATGGAGGGCGCGGAGCTTGTAGACCAGCATGCCGTTCTCCTCGAAGTCCACGTCCTCGTCGTTGGTGGCAACGTGGACGAGGAGGGGCGTCCTCAGGTCGTCCACCGCGTAGTAGGGCGAGCGCTCGATGTAGGTCTCCCGCTTCTCGAAGGGAAGCCCCTCGACGCGCTGCTGGGTGGAGAAGCTGCGCTGGTAGCCGGGGCCCTTGAACGACAGCCGAAAGATCAGGTTCGTCACGGGGACGATGGCTGCTCCGGCCTGGAAGGGGTGCTCGTCCCGGGTGACGGCCAGGACCGTGATGTAACCGCCATGGCTCCACCCCATGATGCCCACGCGCTCGGGGTCCACGTGGGGTAGGTTCGTCACCATCCACTCGGCGCCCTGCATGACGTCGTCCACCTCGTAGCCGCCGTAGTCGATGGCCCGGTGGTGCTCCTCGCCGTACCCCGTGCTGCCCCGGTATTCGGGAACGATGACCACGTACCCCCGCTCCACCGCCTCGCGCACGAAGGGCCAATAACTCTCGGTCCAGTTCCCGTGCACGCCCCCGTGCACCCAGACCATGGCGGCGTGGCCCTGGGGCCCGCGCTTCTCCAGGGGCTGGTAGACGTAGGCCGGGATGTCCAGGCCGTCGATCCGGCTCCGGTACGAGACCTTCCGGTAGTCGACGACGCCGGCCGTGACCGCCTCGTAGATGCTGTCCGTGCGAGCCTTCCCCTCGATGGCTCCCGCGTAGTTGCTCGTCGGGTGGTCCTCCCAGGCCGCGCTGACGTAGAGCTGGCGGGCCCGAGCCGTATCCATGACCACGCCCCGCTGGCCCGCGACGTCGGACGCGGCGAAGGCGGCGAAAGCGGCGAAGGCGAAGGGGAGCACGAGCAGGGGGAGGACTCGTCGGGCGCCCGAGGCGCCGCAACGGATTGAGTTCATTGCTACCGTCCTGAGTGGGGATGAGGAGGGCCGTGGCCTTGAGGATCCGAGAGACGAAGAGGCGTGTCAATGGATGAGGCCGGGGATGAGGCCGGGGATGAGGCCGAGGGATGAGGCCGAGCCGTAACACATTGCCCAGGCTATCCACCCTCCCGGGGGATGAGAGGCAGCGTCACGTGGGAGGGGTGGCCGGCGTCGTGCAACACCGTCTGGTGGGCCGCCACGTACACCGTGTCCCGCTCGTTGTCGCCACCGGTGTTCAGGTTGCGGTCGTACTTGGGAAAGGCCGCCGAGGACACCGTCACCCGGAGCCGATGCCCCGCCGGAATGACGATGGCGGTGAACCACAAATCGATGTCGTAGCGCTCCACCCGTCCAGGCGTCAGGAGCTCGGGCCGGTCGAACCCGTTCCGGAAGCGCGCGCGCATGAGCCCGTCCTGGATCCGGAGCGCCCTCCCATCGGGAAGGACGTGGAGGAGCATGACGTTCCAGTCCGTGTCCCGGGCGTCGCTAGCCGCCCACAGGGTGGCCGTCATGGGCCCGGTGATCTCCGTGTCCGTCCCCAGGGGAGGCGTGGTGTAGGCCAGCACGTCGGAGCGCCGCGCGTGCACGGTCGAGTAGTCCTCGTTGATGTTCAGCTCCAGCTCCCGGGCGTCCACCAGGTAGGGCGTGGGGTCCCCGGGGTCGTACGTGAACGTGTCCGCGGGCTCGTCGCCGGGCAGGGCGGTGCTCAGCAGGCCGTCACCCCCCGTGGTGTTGGCGCCCCCGTCCGAGTGGAGGTAGAAGGACGTGAAGCGGGTCCGGGCCAGGGGCCACTCGCTCTCCTGGCGCCAGCGGTTCTCTCCCATGATGAAGAGGTCCAGAGGCGGCTCCCGGTCCACGCCGTTGTCGATGCCGAGCAGCCAGCGGTCGAACCAGCGGAGCTGGAGCAGTCGGGGGTCGATGCGGGCGTCGGGCCCGAAGTCGCCGTTCACGTAGTCGATGCCCTTGTGGGCTCCGGCGTCCATGACGACGCGCTGGAACGGGGGGTCGGCAAGCGTGTCCAGGCCCACGAAGTTGCGGATCGTTCCCCGCGCGTCGTCGTACCAGCCGGCGATGCCCAGCACGGGCACCCGTACCCGGTCGAGCCGCGCCTCGATGCTCAGGGCCCTCCAGTAGGCGTCCAGGTGCTGGTGGTCGAACCAGTCCTCCCAGAACTGGCGGCGGGGGCATCCCGACAGGGTGTCCGCGGCCATCACGGGCAGGTGGCTGTAGGCGCTGACCACGTCCACGTTGCTGATGTCCGACAGCGTCTCCCGCACGGCGGTGAGACAGAGCCAGGGCACGATGGTGGGCGAGAACACCATGTCGATGTAGGGCACCAGCCGGATCGGGTCGGCCGTGGCCACCGCGGGGGCGATGGCGGCCAGGTGGGGCGGCGCCGCGATGGCGGCATACCAGGCGTACAGCCCCGGGTTCGAGCGGCCGATCATGCCCACCCTGCCGTTGCTGCCCGGCAACGCGGCCGCCCACTCGACGGCGTCGTAGCCGTCCTCCTCCTGTCCCGCGTTCATGTCCAGGACGCCGCCGGAGCCCCCACGGCCGCGCACGTCCTGCTTCACGTAGATGTAGCCCCGGGACGCCCAGAACACGCCCGCGGCCGTGTCGGTCCTCAGGTAGGGAGTGCGTTCCATGACCACGCCGAAGGGGCCGTCCGCCGCCTCGCCGGCCCCGTCCAGCGGCCGGGCCACGAAGCTCATGAGGGTGGTGCCGTCGCGCGCGGTCATGGGCACCGCGGTGTCGATGGCCACGGCGTGGATCGAGTCCGACACCTCGCTCGCCCACAGGAGATACTCGCGCTCCCAGGCGGGAGGCGCCGCGCGCCGGACCAGCCACACCCGGTCGGCGGCCTCCCCTCCCCTGAGCAGAATTCCGGCGATGGTGTCGCCCCGCACGACGGCCTGGACCCGCGAGCCCGACCCGAAGTCCACCAGGAGGGAGTCGCCGGCCAGGCGGATCCCCGTCACGTCCTCCAGGGTCCCGCCGGAGCGACGCCGTAGCCAGCTCGCGGCGGGGTCCGTGCCCTCGAAGTGGGCGTACCCGAAGCGCCGGCGGGCCTCGAAACCGCCATTGGGCGCGGCGCCCAGCATGCGGTACCAGTCCCAGTCGCCGGTGAGCGCGGCCTCGGAGGCGCCGGGGGCGTCCGCGCCCCCGGAGGAGCACGACACCACCCCGAGGAGAAGGAGTGCCAGGGCCGGAAGGAGGCATACGAGGAAAGACGTCCTGCGACCGGAACGTTCCATGGTGCGCGCCCGTGGTGGGGGGCCGGGATCACCTTCCCGATCACGCAACGTACGGGCGTCCGTGGCGTCGCGACAGAACGGACATCGGGCAGCGTCCGGCCCCACGACCTCCCCCCACTCCGTTAGATTGATACAGTCCTCCCGCCACGATTCGCGTGCGATCTTGCTACCACGGTTGCCGGCGGATTCGAGGCCGACATCGGAAGGGCGAATAGATGGAGAGCGGGAGCGAGGCCCGGTTCTTCGAGACCCTCCTGCGGTGCGTCGCGGACGGAGTGTTCACGGTGGACCGCGACTGGAGGATCACGTCCTTCAACCGCGCCGCCGAGCGCATCACGGGCGTGCCGGCCGAAGAGGCGATCGGCAACCGGTGCTGCGACATCTTCCACGCGGACATCTGCGAGCACGGGTGCGCCATCAGGCGCAGCTTCGACACGGGCGAGGAGGTGATCGACCATCCGGCCCGGATCCTCACCCGCAAGGGCCGCTCCGTGCCCATCAGCATCAGCAGCGCCGTGCTCCGCGCCGAGGACGGCACCATCCTGGGCGCGGTTGAGACCTTCCGGGATCTTTCGACCCTCGAGCAGCTCCGGCGGGAGATCAAAAGCCAGTACACGTTCGAGGACATCATCGGGAAGAGCGAGGCCTTCCGGAAGATCTTCGCCATCCTCCCCGACGTGGCGGCCAGCGAAAGCACGATCCTCATCCAGGGCCCCAGCGGCTCGGGCAAGGAGCTCATCGCACGGGCCATCCACAACCTGAGCCCCCGGCGCAAGGGACCCTACGTGGTGGTGAACTGCGGCACGCTGCCAGCCAACCTCGTCGAGTCCGAGCTGTTCGGCTATAAGCGAGGAGCGTTCACCGACGCCAAGCAGGACAAACCGGGCCGGGTGGCTCTGGCCGAAGGCGGCACCCTCTTCTTCGACGAGATCGGCGACCTCCAGCCCGAGACCCAGGTCAAGCTCCTGCGCCTGCTCCAGGAGAGGGAGTACGAGCCGCTGGGAGGGGTCGGTGTCCGACGGGCCGACGTGCGCATCGTCGCCGCCACGAACCGCAACCTGTCGGAGCTCATGAGCCGGGGGCAGTTCCGGGACGACCTCTACTTCCGGCTGGCGGTCATGCGGCTGGAGATCCCCCCGCTGGCGCACCGCCGCCAGGACGTCCCGCTCCTCGTCGACCACTTCCTCCAGCGCTTCAACGCCAAGCAAGGCAAGCGGATCCAGGGCGTGACGCCCGCCGTCATGGAGATCCTCATGCGGCATCCGTTCCCGGGGAACGCCCGCGAGTTGGAGAACGTCATCGAGCACTGCTTCGTGCTGTGCCACAACGGGTTCATCGACGTGCGGCACCTGCCCGAGGAGCTGTGGCCGGGGGATGGAGTCGGGGCGCCGGGCGTGAAGCTCCCCACCGTGCCCCTGCTGCAGCAGGGCGAAGCTGCCGCCATCCGCTCGGCCCTGGAGCGCCACGACGGGCACCGGGGACGCACCGCCGACGAGCTGAGCATCAGCCGCACGACGCTGTGGCGGAAGATGAAGAAGCACGGGATCGAGGACGTGGCGGACGGCGTCCGGGGCGCCCCGGACGGCCCCGTGCGGGAGCGGGAGAGTTGATCCGATGACATCACGCGTATGGCCACCGGTGGGACCACCGTAGGACCGGCTGGAGTCGCGTTCGGGCCGAGGCGGAGACGCAACGTGGCGGGACCGGGATCATGACCGCCAACGTGATGGGCGCCCTCGGCCACGGGGCCATGATCACGGTCTTCGTGACCGTCATGATGATCGCCATCGAGTACGCGAACGTCCTGAGCCGCGGGACGTTCGAGGGGGTGCTGCGGGGCTCGCCGGCGACTCAGTACGTGGCGGCGGTGCTCCTGGGCGCGCTGCCGGGTTGTCTCGGCGCCTTCACGGTCGTGGCGCTCTACTCGCACCGGGTGGTGACCCTCGGGGCGCTGGTGGCCACCATGATCGCCACCAGTGGAGACGAGGCGTTCGTGATGCTGGCCATGTTCCCGGGCACGGCCGCCTGGCTGATGCTGGGGCTGGCCCTCATCGGTCTCGCCACGGCCCCGATCGTGGACCGGTTGGCCGGCTCCGCCCGTTACGCTCCGGAGTCGTGCGGCCGCCTCACCGTCCACCCGGCCGAGTGCGAGTGCCTGCCCAGAGGCCTGTTGGTCGGGCAGTGGCGGCGCCCCAGCGGGGCTCGGGTCCTGCTCACCCTCGGCCTGGGAGGCTACGTCCTCTGGGTGGGGGTGGGTGGAGGCGCACTTCCGTCGAGCTGGACCTGGGTCCGTGTGACCCTCCTCCTCACGGGCCTGTTCGGGACCTTCGTCGTCGTCACCGTGCCCGACCACTTCCTCAGGGACCACCTGTGGGCACACGTGGTGGTCCGCCACGTCCCACAGATCTTCGCGTGGACCACCGCGGTCCTGGTGGCGGTGGCCGTCCTCGGCGCCGTGTCCAACCTGGAGACGTTGGTCCGGGACAACCCGTGGAAGATGCTGGCGGGTGCCGGCCTGTTGGGGCTGATCCCCCAGTCCGGCCCGCACCTGGTGTTCGTGACGCTCTACGCGGGAAGCGGCCTTCCAGTGAGCATCCTCGCGGCGAGTTCCATCGTCCAGGACGGACATGGCATGCTCCCCCTCCTGGCCCAATCCCCACGCGACTTCGTGCGAGTCAAGCTCATCAACCTGGGGATCGGGCTGGCGGTGGGCGCCGCACTTCTGAGTCTGGGCCTTTGAGGAGAGCGGCCTCCGCCTCGGCATCTTCGGAAAGGGCGGCGCGGGCAAAAGCACCGTGACGGTGTTCCTGGCCCGAGCCCTGTCGGAAAGGGGCTACGACGTGCTGGTGCTGGACGCCGACTCCACGAACGTGGGGCTCGCTTCAGCCCTGGGGGCTCCCCGGGAGCCCGACCCCCTTCTGGACCACTTCGGGGGCATGGTCTTCAGCGGCGGCACCGTCACATGCCCCGTCGACGACCCCACGCCCCTCCCCGGGGCAGAGCTCGCCCTGGGCAATCTAGCGCCTCGATCCGTCGGCTGGACGCCCGAAGGCATCTGCCTGCTCCAGGCGGGTAAGCTGGGAGCCCTCGGCCCTGGCGCGGGTTGCGACGGACCCGTGGCGAAGGTGGCCCGGGACCTCCGCGTCACCGGGTTCGGGCCCGATCCCGTGGTCGTCGTCGACTTCAAGGCGGGCTTCGAGGACGCGGCCCGGGGAGCGGTCACCTCCGTGGACTGGGCCCTGGTGGTCGTGGACCCCACGGTCGCGGCGCTTCGCATGGCGAAGGACCTGGCCGAGATGGTGGAGCAGATCCGCCATGGCACACCTCCCGCGACCCGGCACCTCGAGACGCCGGAGCTGGTGGAGGAGGCCATCGGGGTCTTCCGGCGCTCAAGGGTCCGTGGAGTCCGCTCCGTGCTGAATCGCATCCCAACGGACGTCACGGAGGGCTACATGCGGGAGGAGCTGTCGAAAGGCTGCGCACCCCCTCTGGGGGCCTTTCCGGTGGACACCCGTGTGGCGGAGCAGTGGCTCCGGGGCGAGGTCCTCGATTCTGCTTGCCTGGCCGACGTGGCCCGCACCCTGGTGGACCAGATCGGCGTCGCCTGAGGGTCGCCGGGCCTCAGCCGCCCAGCCCGTACACCTTCATCTTGCGCCACAGCGTCGACCGATGGACGCCCAGCTCCTGGGCGGCCCGCGTGCGGTTGCCGTCGTGGCGGCGCAGCGTCTCGGCGATGACCTCCTTCTCGTTCACCCGCTCCGGCGTGACGCCGTTGACCACCGCGCTCTGCCGAGTGATGGCGGTGGGAAGATGGTCGAGCCCGATCTCCGCCCCGTGGCACATGACGAAGGCGTGCTCGATGGCGTTCTCCAGCTCCCGCACGTTGCCGGGAAAGCCGTATCTCCTCAGCGCGTTCAGGGCCTCGGGAGCCAGCCGCTCGATGGGCCGGTGCGTCTTCTTCCGGAACCTCCGCAGGAAGTGGTCCGCCAGGAGAGGAACGTCCTCGGGGCGCTCCCTCAGGGGCGGGATGCGCAGGTTGACCACGTTGACGCGGAAGTAGAGATCCTCCCGGAAGGTCCCCTCGTCGAGGCGCGCCTGCAGGTCCGCGTTGGTGGCCGCCACGATACGGGCATCGGTGTGCATGGTCTTGGTGGAGCCCAGGGGCTGGTACTCCCCGTTGTTCAGCACCCTGAGGAGCTTGACCTGGAGCGACGCATCCATCTCACTGATCTCATCCAGCAGCAGCGTTCCCCCGTTGGCCAGACAGAACTGGCCGGGCTTGTCCCGCTTGGCGTCAGTGAAGGCTCCTTTCTCGTATCCGAACA
>DASWKP010000197.1:0-3349 GCA_036396575.1 Longimicrobiales bacterium
TGGCGCTCGACCATGTCCCACACCCGATCCGGGGCCGGATGGTTCGGCGCGCCCTCGAACAGGAACACGGTTGCCCCGAGGGCTCCCGCTCCCGTGATCTCCCAAGGTCCCATGATCCAGCCGAGGTCGGTGACCCAGAAGAGGATCTCGCCCGGGTGCAGGTCCACCTGGTAGGCGACCTCCTCTGCGATCTTGACCGTGAATCCCCCGTGCACGTGCACCGAGCCCTTCGGGCGACCGGTGGTTCCGCTCGTGTAGGCCACGAACAGGGGGTGCTCGGCCTCCAGCTCACGGGTCTCGAACCGAGAGGGCTGTCCCTCGACGAGCTCCGACCACCGCACGTCCCGGTCCCACCAGCGGAGATCGTCGAGGCCCAGACGCTCCCAGACGATGATCGTCCGCACGCTCGGGACACGCTCGGCCGCCGCGTCGGCGACGGGCTTCATCCGGACCGGTTTGCCCCTCCGGAGGAAGCCGTCCGCGGTGATGAGCACCTTGGCGTCGGCATCCGCCAGGCGGGTGGCCACCGCGTCCGCTGCATAGCCGCTGAAGATCGGAAGGTAGATGGCTCCGATCTTGGCGCAGGCCAGGACGGCGGCCACCGTCTCGGGAGCCATGGGCATGAAGATGCCCACAGCGTCCTGCTCCTCCACTCCGAGCGAGCGAAGCCCGTGCGCCAGGCGGTCCGCCATCTCGCGGAGCTGGGCGTAGGTGACCCGGCGGATCTCCCCGTCCTCGCTCTCCCACACCACCGCGGGCGCGTCCGGGGTCCGCTCTGCCCAGACGTCACACGTGACGTGGGCGAGGTTGATGGTGCCTCCCGTGAACCAGGTGGACCACGGGATCCCCCGGGAGGTATCCAGCACCGTCTCGTAGGGCTTGAAGAACGGGATGTCGAGGTCTTTCACCACAGCGTCCCAGAACCATGCGATGTCGTCCTGAGACCGCCGGATCAGCTCCTCATAGTCCACGATGCCGTGGGCCCGCATGAACCGGGTCAGGTTGGCCCGCTCCAGGTAGTCGGCGGACGGGGTCCACACGATGTCGCTCATCGATCTCTCCTCACGGGCTCCCCCCCGGGACGGACGTTCCGGGGGCTCGGACGGTACCCTTTGGCCTGATGCCCAAGCCTACCCCCCGCCACACTCGCGCCTCCAGGGCGGTCCGCCGGCTGTCCCTGCTGCTGGCCGGGCTCCTCTCCCTGGCCGTGGCCACCGGGGCCGGTGGGACGATCGCCTACCTCGGTCTGGTCCGCGATGCGGTCAATTTCGTCCCGATCGGGGGAGGGGTGCTGGACCGGGAGGAGGGACCGGCTCGAGGGGGGAACGGTCCCACCTCACCCCTGGCCGAGGGCGTGACCAACGTCATCGTCGTGGGAAGCGATTCTCGAGAGGTCCTGTCCGAGGCCGAACAGTCCACGAAAGGCGACGCAGACCTGATCGGGGGTCAGCGCTCCGATACCCTGATCCTGGTCCAGCTCGACCCTCGCCGCCAGAAGGCGGTCATGATCCACTTCCCCCGGGATCTCCTCGTGGAGATCCCCGGGTACGGTCAGGACAAGATCAACACGGCCTACAACACGGGGGGGCCGAGCCTGGTGATCAAGACCGTGAAGGAGCTGACCGGGCTGCCCGTCCACCACTACGTGGAGGTCAACTTCACCGGATTCCGGAGGCTCGTCGATACGGTCGGTGGCGTGCGGATCTGCACCGACCGACCGCTGATCGATGAGGTCGCGGGCCTGCACCTGAGGGAGGCGGGGTGCCGGATCCTGGGTGGCCAGCGAGCGCTCGCGTTCGTTCGGGCCCGTCACGTGGAGGGCGATGTGATCCCCGACTTCGCCCGGATCGCTCGTCAGCAGCAGTTCATCCGAGCCCTCCTGAACAAGCTCCTCACGGTCCAATCGTTGCTGAACTTCGACCTGGTCCGGGAGGCGGCCGGCAACGTGAGCACGGACGAGGATCTCACTCCGATCGACATGTATTACCTGGCTCGGGAGATGCAGAAGCTCGCCGCCGAGAAGGGTCCTTCGGCAGCGGCCGGGGTGGACTTCCGGGTGGTCCCATCGGCGCCCAAGGCGATCGACGGGATCTCGTACGTGATCCCTGATGAGGAGCAGATGCGTCTGCTGTTCGATCGCCTCGCATCGGGACGGCCTCTGGGAAGGCTGGGCAGAGCGGCCGCCCTGACCGACGCCTCGCCCGCCACGATCCACGTCCAGGTGTACGAGGCTGGCGGGCGCCGGGCCGCCGAGGTGCACAGGAAGCTTCTGGGCGCAGGCTTCGCGGTGGCCGCCCTCCAGCCGGCCCCGCCCAGGTTTACCGAGAGCGTGATCCTCTACGCCAGCGAATCCCTCGGAGGGGTCGTGGCCCGGCGCTATCCGAAGGTCCGCACCGAGAAGGTGCCCAGGAGCGAGCTTGGCCAGGCGGACGTCCTGGTGGTCGTGGGTCCCACGGGGTTCCGGCGATGAGGGTCGCGGTCACGGGCGCCGGCGGCAGGCTCGGCTCGGCCTTCCTGACCCGAGCAGGGGACATGCACGACGTGGTGCCGTTCCTCCACGACGCCCTCGACGTCACGGATGGTACCGGCGTGACGGCGGCGATCGGCGGTGCCCGGCCGGACGTGGTGATCCATGCAGCAGCCATGACGGCCGTGGACGCCTGCGAGCTCGACCCGGTGAACGCGTATCGCGTCAACGCCCTGGGCACCAGGAACGTGGCCCTGGCCTGCCGCCGGGCTGGGGCGACCCTGGTGGCCATCTCCACCGACTACGTCTTCGACGGAGAGAAGGGGGCGCTCTACCACGAGTTCGATCGGCCACATCCAATCTCCGTGTATGGGGCCAGCAAGCTCGCCGGGGAGCGTGAGGCCCGGCTGGCCCCGGAGCACGTGATCGTCCGGACATCCTGGGTGTTCGGAGGAGGGGGCGACTTCCTCGGTGGAGCGCTCAGGAAGCTGGCGGCGGGGGAGACCATCTCAGCGATCGCCGATCTCATGGGAACCCCCACGTTCGTCGGGCACCTGGCCGATCGCCTGGTCCCGCTGGTCCAGGCGGGCCACCGAGGAGTGGTGCACCTGGCCGGCGGCGAGCCCACCTCCTGGTACGACCTCCTCACCGAAACCGTGGGGCGGTTCGGCATGCCGGGGCAGGTCACGCCGCAGAAGGCCGAGGAGCTGGCCAGGCCGGCCCCGCGGCCCCGTGCCCCCGCGCTGACCAGCCTGGTCCTTCCCTCCGACGGTCCCCTGGCCATGCCCCCGCTGGCCGATGGCATCCGAGAGGTCCTGGAGGGCGCCGATGGCCGCGCCTGAGACCCTGGTCCGGACCAGCGAGCCTCCCACGCTCCGGGTG
>DASWKP010000198.1:0-24927 GCA_036396575.1 Longimicrobiales bacterium
CGGGGTGAGGTCCAGGAGGATCCCATCGTCTTCGCGCTCGAGGACCGCGCGAGCTACGTCGTCCTGGCGGCGCTCGTGGTCACCGTGGTGCTGGCCTCATGAAGCGAGTCGTGGTCGTGGGAGCTACCAGCGGCATCGGTCGGGCGGTGGCGGCTGAGTACCTCCGCCGGGGCTGGCACGTGGGCGTCGTGGGCCGGGACCGGGCGAAGGTGGAGCGTGTGGTCGGGGAGCTGCGGGCCGAGCCCGGCGGCGTGGTGGAGGGGGCGGTGGGGGACGTGGCGAGTCCCGAGGACGTCGAGGCGGCCTTCCGGGAGATCCTCGTGGCGCTGGGGCAGATGGACCTTCTGGTCTACTGCGCGGGGGTGAATCCCGCCGAGGCCACGACCCACGATCGGATCCGGGAGGTGGGGCCGATCCTGGACGTCAACGTCCGGGGATGCGTCCACTGGCTCGAGCGGGGTGCGGAGTACCTGGAGCCGCTGGGCCGGGGGCGTCTGGCGGCGGTGGGCTCGATGGCGGGTGTGCGGGGGCGGAGGGGCCATCCCGTCTACGGAGCCTCCAAGGCCGCGCTGCACGAATATCTGGAGGGTCTGCGGCACCGGCTCCACGGCACCGGCGTCGGCGTGACGACCGTTGTCCCCGGGTGGGTGCGCACCCCCATGCTCGACGAGGCGACGGCTCGCTCTCCCGCCGCCATCGACGTCGAGCGGGCGGCCCGGATCATCGTCCGTGGTCTGGAGCGGGGACGGGACCTGTTCCACGTGCCGGGGTGGTGGGCGCTCGTGGCCCTGGGCCTCCGGGGCCTGCCCCGCTGGCTGTACAAGAGGATCGCCCCCCCATGAGTCCGGTCGCCTCGGGCATGGAGACCCTCCGAGGGTGGGGGATGGTGTGCCACGCCCGCTCGCGGGTCTACCGTCCCCGTTCGGACGAGGAGGTCGTGGAGGCCCTGGCCCACGTTCGCTCCGCGGGGCTCACCGTGGCGCACCGGGGGAGCGGGCTCAGCTACGGCGACGCCGCGCTCAACCAGGGAGGGGCGGTGATCCTGTCCGAGGGCCTGGACCGGATCGTCGAGCTGGACGCGGAAGAGGGGTGGATCCGGGTCCAGGCGGGGGTCACCGTGGAGACCCTGTGGAAGGCCGTCCTGCCTCACGGGTGGTGGCCGCCGGTGGTGCCGGGGACGATGAAGGTGACCATCGGAGGAGCCGTGGCCATGAACATCCACGGCAAGAACCAGTTCGTGAAGGGCTCGATCGGGGAGCACGTGACGGGCCTGTCGGTCGTGCGGTCGGACGGAAGCCTGGAGCGTCTCGGGGTCGACCGCGAGCGGGGGGCCGTGAGGGCCGTCGTGGGAGCCCAGGGCCTCAACGGGACCATCACGGAGGTCACGCTTCGGCTCCAGAAGGTCCATTCCGGCTACCTGGACGTCCTGTCGTGGTCCACGCCCTCCCTGCGGGCGACCCTGGACGTGCTGGAGGAGCGCGCCCCGAGCTCGGACTACGCCGTGGCGTGGATCGATTGCTTCCCGTCCGGGCGGGGCGCCGGGCGCGGGCTACTCCACTTCGCGCACTACCTGCCACCCGACCATCCCCGGGCCGGGCGGGCCATGGAGGTGGTCGACCAGCAGCTCCCCGGGAGCATCCTGGGCCTTCTGCCCCGTTCCCAGGCGTGGAGGGCGCTCCGGCCCTTCACCAACGACCCGGGGATGCGCCTCGTGAACCTGGGGCGCGTGGTCTCGGGCCGGCCGCGCCACGGGCGGAGCTACGCGCAGACGCACGCTGCCTTCCACTTCCTGCTGGACTACGTGCCCGGGTGGCAGCGGGTCTATCGGCCCCACGGTCTCGTTCAGTACCAACTCTTCGTACCCAGGGAGGCGGCGCGGGACGCTTTCGGTGAGGCGCTTCGCCTGCAGCGCGTGACCGGCGTGCGCAGCTATCTGGGGGTGGTCAAGCGCCACCGGCCGGACGACTTCGCCGCTTCCTATTCGCCGGACGGCTTCTCCCTGGCCCTGGACTTTCCGGTGCGTCCCGGGCGACTGGCGGCGCTGCGCCGCCTGTGCCGGAGCTACGACGACCTCCTGCGAGACGTGGGAGGGGCGCTTTACGCGGCCAAGGACGCCGTTGGCGTGGGCCGCCTGCCCCTCGACAGGGATCCTCTTTTCTCCAGCAACCTCGTGCGCCGCTGGGAAGCCGGCTGCCGCGAGGAGGCCTGAGGCGCCCGGCCGGTGTGCGGCATCGCCGGTGTGGTCACGTTTGGTGAGGGGGCCGAGGGAGTGTCGGCGGCGGGCGCGGCGCTGGAGAGGTCCGCGGCCGCCATGGCGGAGCGCCTCCATCACCGGGGGCCCGACGGGTGCCGGACGTGGCGGGCGCCGTCGGGGCGCTGCGCCTTGGGGCACGCCCGCCTCGGGGTCATCGACCTGGAGACGGGCGACCAGCCCATGGCCAACGAGGACGGCTCGGTCCAGGTCATCTTCAATGGCGAGATCTACAACTTTCGTACGCTGAGAGCCCAGTTGGAGGGCCGGGGCCACGAGTTTCGCACGCGCTCGGACACCGAGGTCCTGGTGCACGGCTGGGAGGAGTGGGGGGAGGCTCTGCCGGAGAGGATCGACGGCATGTTCGCGCTGGCCGTCTGGGACGAGGCGCGCGCGAGCCTGTTCCTGGCTCGCGACAGGGCCGGCAAGAAGCCTCTCTTCCTGACCCGGAACGGTGGGCGGCTCCTCTTCGCCTCGGAGATGAAGGCTCTGGAGGCGGGTGGGGCCCGCCTCGATCCGGCCGCGGAGGCGCTGCCGTTCTACCTCGCCTACGGCTACGTGCCTGGCGCGGCCACCTTCGTGCGTGAGGTGGAGAAGCTCCCGCCGGCTCACGCGCTTCTGGTCGGGTCCGACGGCGGCGAGCGGATGTGGCGGTACTGGCGCTTGGAGTGGCGGTCCGGGGAGGGGAAGGCGGAGTCGGCTCCCGGCGACGTGAGGACGCTGCTGAAGAGCGCCGTCGAGCGGCGTCTCGTGGCCGACGTGCCCCTGGGCGCCTTCCTGTCGGGGGGGATCGACTCCTCCATCGTCGTGGGCCTCATGAGCGAGCTCACCCGGGAGCCCGTGCGGACCTTCTCCCTGGGCTTCGCCGACGACCCCGAATACGACGAAACGAGCTTCGCCCGACTGGCCGCCCGGCGCTTCGGGACCCGGCACACGGAGTTCACCGTCGAGGCGCATCACGTCGAGCTGCTGGACGACCTGGTGGCGGCCTACGACGAGCCCTTCGGTGACTCCTCGGCCATCCCCACGTACCTGGTGAGCCGCCTCACCCGGGAGCACGTGACCGTGGCGCTCACCGGCGACGGGGGGGACGAGGCCTTCGCCGGGTATGCGCGCTTCCTGGGAGCGGTGCTGGCGGAACGGGTTCCCAGGCCCGTGGTGTCCATCGGCCGGGCGCTGTCCCGGGCGCTGCCGTACCCGTCCAACTTCCGCCATCCGCTCCGCCGGGCGCGGCGCTTCTTCGAGGCGGCGGCGCTGCCGGCCGAGGAGCGCACGTTGCGGTGGGTGGGATACCTCCGGGGCCACGTCGATGCCCTGGTACGGCGAGATGTCCTGGACCGCGTGGACGTGGACTCGCTTCTGGAGCCGTTGCGGCGGCCACTCCGAGAGCACGACGGGGGAGGATCGGCGGGGGCGTCGGGGCGGCCATCGGCGTTGGCGCGGCAGCTCGCGCTCAACTTCGAGACGTATCTGCCGGAGGACCTCCTGGTGAAGGCCGACCGGTGCTCCATGGCGCACGGCCTCGAGCTGCGCTCGCCCTTCCTGGACACGGAGCTGCTCCGCTTCGCCGCCTCACTCCCCGACTGCCGGCGCATCCGGCGGGGCCGGCTGAAGGTCCTCCTCAAGGACGCTTTCGCCGACCTGCTGCCGGACGAGATCCGGACCCGAGGCAAGATGGGCTTCGGCGTGCCGCTGCCTCTGTGGTTGCGGACCCGGTGGCGGGGTGTCTTCGAGGAGCGGGTGCTGGATCCGTCAGCCCCCCTGTGGAGATGGCTGCGTCCGGAACCCGTCCGTGACCTGTGGCGGGAGCACCAGGAGCGTCGCGCCGACCACGGACACGCGCTGTGGGCGTTGCTGACGCTGTCCACATGGTTGGAGCGCCGGTGGCGATGACGCCCGGCCACGGGCCCGGGAAGGGGGATTCACCTTGAGGATCGGGCCCCCGACGACGCATCTTCACACCGTCCTCCTCGCCGGGCGCGCCCGGCGATTTCCTGACGTTGTATTCCTGACAAGCTGGGGTCGGCCCATGGTGATGGTGGACAGGATCCTGGTAACGGTGCTCGCGACGGTGCTCCTCCTCTCGGCAGCCGGCGCGGCACACGGCCAGGACGCGGCCACCGTCCCGATCTGGGACCCCGCGTACGAGGACCTGTCGCGGTTGGCCGACTCGGGGCTCCTACCCGATCTGATCCAGGGCCAACGGCCCCTGTCCGTCGGCCGCGTGGCGAGCCTGGCGGTCCAGGCCAGGGAAGGGCTCGCCGGTCTGGAGGCGCTCCAAGGGCGGGACGCCGTCGCCGGACTCCGGGTTCTGGTGGAACGGCTCGAGCTGCGCTTCCCGACGGCGGCCGGGGGTGCCGCCAGCCTCCGCGTTCGCGACGTGTTGGTCGACCTCGCCGGAGCCGACAGGAAGGAGATGGCGCGGCCGGGAGACAACGGGCGCGGGCTCGTGGACGATGTGATCGACCCGATCCTGGCGTATCGTCAGGGTCGCCGTCAGCCGGGTGACTACGGTGCCGGTTTCGAGGTCTCCGTACTGGCCGCGAGCCCCACGTTCGCCGCCGAGTATCGGCCGAGGGCCCAGTGGGGTCACCGATCGGCGGGGGAGGCCGATGAGTCGGCCAGCCAGCTCGACACGCGGAGGCTCTACCTGCGCGTCCGCCTGGGCAAGTGGGCGTTGCGCGCCGGTAGGGACGCCATCGCGTGGACTCAGGGGGACCGCGTCGGGCTCCTCCTGTCCACCAACCCCCGAGGCCTGGACATGGTGGAGTTGGCCACGGATACGCCCGTTCGACTGCCGGGCTTCCTGGGCGGACTGGGACCCACGGCCGTCACGGTGTTCGGCGCGGACCTGGGCTCGGGGCAGAACTTCCCCCACGCCAAGCTCGTCGGCGTCCGCCTCGGCGTTCGCCCCCACGACCGGTTGGAGCTTGGATTCGCGTACCTGAACAAGCAGGGTGGCAAAGGGGCGCCCGAAGCGAGCCTGTCCGATCGCATCCTCGATGTCCTGGTGCTCCCGGACATCGTCCGGGACGAGGCGGACTACGAGATCTCGGAGAAGCTCCTCGGGGGGGACCTGCGCTGGCGCTTTGCCGGGGCCACGCCGGCCGCGATCTACGTGGAAGGGATCCTCACCGACTTCGACGTGGGCCGCCTGGGGCAGATCCTCTGGGGCGACGGTGCCTGGAATGTGGGGCTGTTCCTGCCTTCACTCGGACCCTCCGGGCTCTGGTGGCTCCGGCTCGAGGGTCAGCACGTGGGGTCCAGCGTCTACCGCCACGGTCAGTTCACGTCCGGCCTGACCCTCGACGGGGACCTCCTCGGCTCGGCCCTCGGACCCGACGCGGACGGTGCCCGCCTGGCGCTGGGACGGGACATGGGCACGGTGGTGGTGACCACCGGCCTCGAATTCGAGGCGCGGCAGAACCACCTCTACACGGCCACGCCCGAGCCGGACTTTCGGGTCATCCTGGTGGAAGAACGCCCCGTGGAGCGCCGGACGCGTTTCGTGGGAAGCTGGACACGGTACGTGGACGGCAGGTCAGGGTGGATCCAGGTCGAGGCTGGAGCGGAGCGGGTCACGGGCTCGGGCTTCCAGGAAGGGGAGGTCCGGAACAACGCTTTCGCGCGGCTCTCCTTCGTCCACCGGATCCGCTAGCAAACGGTGGTCAGCGTCCTCGTCCTGGCGGTCGTCACCGGCGCCAGCTTCCTGGTGTCGCTGCTCGCCACACCCCTGGTCCGCTCGGCCACGATCCGTCTGGGGCTCGTGAGGGGCGTCCAGGCCGACCGCTGGCACACCCGGCCCACGCCCGCGACGGGAGGGGTCGCCATCTTCGGCGCCTTCATCCTCGTCATCGGTGGGTGGCTGGCGATGGGCCCCGACGCCCTCCAGGCCCTGGGAGAGCCGGTGCCCCGGGCCCTCCTTCCCCTGTCCCCGTTGCTCGGGCTGCTCCTGGCGTCGACGGTGGCCTTCTTCGTTGGGCTCGTGGACGACGTCGCGGATCTCTCTCCGGCGGCCAAGCTGGCGGGGCAGATCCTCGCCGCCTCCATCCTCCTGCTGTCGGGCACGGGGGTGTGGCTGACCGGGTCGCAGGTCGTCGATACGGCCATCTCAATCGTGTGGTTCGTGGGGATCACGAATGCCCTGAACCTGCTCGACAACATGGACGGACTGGCGGCGGGGGTGGCGGTCGTGGCGGCGCTCTATCTGTCCCTGATCTTCGCCCTGGACGCGCAGGTCACCCTCATGGTCCCCACTCTGGCCTTCGCCGGGGCGGTCATTGGCTTCCTGCTCCACAACTATCCGCCCGCGCGCGTGTTCATGGGGGACGCGGGTTCCCACTTCCTCGGCCTCTTCCTGGCGGGGCTCGCGCTGTCTCCCGGCTCGGGCCTGTCCCGGTCCCTGCTGGCCGTGGTCGCGGTCCCCGCCTTCGTCCTGGCCATCCCCATCCTGGACACGACGCTCGTGACCGTGGGCAGGGTCCTGGAGGGACGGCCCATCACCCAGGGGGGCAAGGACCACACGTCCCACCATCTGGTCGCCATGGGGCTTCCCGAGGAGCGCGCGGTGTGGATCCTGTGGGGGTTGGCTGCCGTCGGAGGAGGCGCCGGGGTGATGGTGCGGACCGCCAGCAGGGGCACGGCCGCGCTTCTGGGTGGGCTGCTGGTGATGGCGCTGACGCTCCTCGGCACCTTTATCCTCTCGGTGCGCCTCCGCTCCGTCCGTTCCGAGGAGAGGGGCGGAGTGGCGGTCCAACGCCTGCTTCTGGACCTGAACGAGCGCTACCCGGTGCTGACGGTTTTCCTGGACGCGGGCTTGGTGGCCCTGGCGTATTATGCGGCCTACCTGATCCGCTGGGACCCGGACCAGATCCTGGCGGAGCTCCCCTACTTCCGGCGCACCTTGGTCATCGTCGTGGCCGCGAAGCTGGTGGCCCTCGTGGCCAGCGGTGTCTACGGAAGCCGATGGCTCCATTTTTCGCTGTCCGATGCCATTCGGCTCATCCAGGCGTCGCTCCTGGGTACCCTCGTGGTGGCCGCGGCTCTGCTCTGGCTGCAGAGGACCGGTCTGTCGCGCGGCGTCCTGTCCGTCGACTTCCTGATCACCACCGGGCTGCTGATCGTGAGCCGCATCTCCTTCCGGGCGATGGAGGAGGCGGCGCGGCGATGGAGCCGGAGGGGGAGCGAGGTGGTCATCCTGGGGCACATGGAGGACGTGGAGCTGGCCCGACGAGCCCTGGAGCGCATGGGGCCCGACGGACTGCGCCCCGTGGCCGTCGCCGATCCGGACTTCCGCGGCGCCCGGGGAAAGGTGGCGGGCCTCTGGCTCTTCGGCGGCCAGGACGCCCTCACCGTGGCCCTGGCGCGTACGTCCGCGCCGGCGGTGCTGGTGGTGGGCGATGACCTGGAGGGAGCGGTGGGCCGGCACCTCGAGCGAGAAGGGGCGGTGGACCTGTACCGCCTGCGCGTGGAGGTGGAGAGGCTGGTGCCGTGACACACCGGGACGAGGCGGCGGACCGGGAGGGGACCTCGCGGACGATGCTCATCCACCGCGTGATCGGGCGCCTGAACGTGGGGGGCCCCGCCATGCACGTCGTCAACCTGGCCCGAGCCATGGAGCGGCACGGATTTCGGACCCGCCTGCTCGTGGGCGCGGTGGCCGACTCCGAGGGTGATATGACCTGGTACGCCCGGGAGCGAGGCGTCTCCGTGACACAGGTCCCGGAGCTTGGACGGCCGGTACGGGCGCGCGCGGACGCCGTGGCGTTCTTCCACCTCCTCCGGTGGTTCCAGCGCGAGCGCCCCCAGGTGGTCCACACGCACACGGCCAAGGCCGGAGCCCTGGGCCGGGTCGCCGCCGCCCTGGCAGGCGTGCCGGTGCGCGTCCACACGTTCCACGGCCACGTCCTCGGCGGCGGGTACTTCGGCCCGAGGACCACCGGGGTCTACCGGCACGTGGAGCGCCAACTGGCGCGGCTCACCCACCGCATCGTGGTCCTGTCCGAACGGCAGAAGGCGGAGCTCTCGGAGGATGTGCGCGTGGCGCCCGCCTCCAGGATGGCCGTCATCCCCCTGGGGCTCGAGCTGGACCGGTTCGCGGAGCTGGACCGGGAGGCACGGCGTGGCCCGGTGCGACGGAGCCTGGGGATCGGCGCCGAGGAGCGGGTCGTGGGCATCGTTGGGCGGCTCGTGCCCATCAAGAACCATGTCCTGCTCTTCCATGCGGTGCGCGGACTCCTCGACCGGGGCGCCGAGCCCTTCCGCGTGCTGGTGGTGGGTGGGGGGAGCGATCAGGAGGTCCTCCGGCGCCAGGCGGCCGAGGAGGGCATCGAGGACCGCGTCATGTGGCTCGGCTGGCGAGACGATCTTCCCGACCTCCACTCGGCGATGGACGTGCTGGCGCTCCCGTCCCGGGACGAGGGTACTCCGGTGGCCGTGATCGAGGCCGGCGCCGCGGGGACCCCCGTCGTGGCCCGGGACGTGGGCGGGGTCGCCGACGTCATGACCGCCGGCGTGCCCGGCCGGCTCGTCCCCGCGGAGGATCCCATCCTCTTCGGGGACGCGCTGGAGGCGGAGCTCCGGCACCGCCGGGCGCCGGACCACGAGGCGCGCCACCGCGTCGCGAGCCGATACTCGGTGGCTCGCCTGGCCAACGACCTGGCGGAGCTCTATGCCCGGGAGCTCGGATACGACATCGTGGGGCCCCCGGTGTAGGGTCCTCTCTCGTCCGCGTTGCATCCCCCCCCGACAACCGGCATCTTTGAAGGTCCAAGTACGGGTCTGTCGGCCTTGGGGCACATCCTGGGCGTCGGGCCCTTTCTCTCGTAGGTGCGCCACGCGCGCCTTGCCTCTAAGCTCCGCGAGAACCGGAATCGATCGTTCATGACGGACTGGATCGAGCACTTCGAGAAGCGGGATGTCGTCCTGGGTGTGGTCGGCCTCGGATACGTTGGGCTGCCCCTGGCCGTCGAGGCCGCCGGGCACGGCATCCGCGTCATCGGCTTCGACGTGAAGGGCTCCGTGGTCGAGAGCGTCAACAACGGCCACAGCCACATCAAGGACCTCACGGACGACGACGTGGGCGGCCTGAGGGGCCGGGGACTCCTGGAGGCCACCACCGACACCGGGCGCCTCCGGGAGTGCGACGCCATCTCCATCTGCGTGCCCACGCCCCTGTCCAAGACCCGGGACCCGGACGTCTCCTACATCCTCGCCGCCACGGATGCGGTGGCCGCGGGCCTCCGCGCGGGCCAGCTCATCGTCCTCGAGTCCACGACCTATCCGGGTACCACGCGGGAGCTCGTGCTCCCGGCCCTGGCGGCCACGGGACTCCGCGTCGGACGGGACTTCTTCCTGTGCTTTTCCCCCGAGCGGGTGGATCCGGGCAACCAGGTGTGGAAGACCCACAACACGCCCAAGGTCATCGGCGGCATCACGCCCTCGTGCACCCGTGTGGGGCGGGCCTTGTACGAGCGCTTCATCGAGACGATGGTCCCGGTGTCGTCCACGGACGCCGCCGAGCTGACGAAGCTCCTCGAGAACACCTACCGGGCGGTCAACATCGGCCTCGTCAACGAGACGGCCATCATCGCGGACCGCCTTGGCGTGGATGTCTGGGAGGTCATCGACGCCGCCGCCACCAAGCCCTTCGGGTTCCAGAAGTTCACGCCGGGGCCGGGCCTGGGTGGGCACTGCATTCCGGTGGACCCGCATTACCTCTCCTGGAAGATGCGGACGATGAACTACAGGACCCGCTTCATCGAGCTCGCGTCGGAGATCAACTCCGCCATGCCGGAGTTCGTAGTGGGGAAGGTCCGGGAAGCACTGAACCAGGGGCGCCGACCCGTGAACGGCTCCCGGATCCTGGTCCTTGGCGTAGCCTACAAGCCCGATGTCGACGACGTGCGGGAATCTCCCGCGCTGGACATCATCCGACTGCTGGAGGCGGAGGGGGCGGAGGTCGGCTACCACGATCCGCACGTCCCCGAGGTCCGGGAGGATGGGCGCTCCTGGCGCTCCGTTCCCCTCACCGACGAGGAACTCGACCGGGCTGACGTGGTGGTCGTCGTCACCAACCACTCCTGCATGGACATGGAGCGGGTGGTGACCGCGTCCCGGACGCTGGTGGACGCCCGCAACGCGACGGCGGGCATCGCCGGGGCTCGGGACGTGGGCCGGCCCGAGCGGTGGATCGTCAAGGTGGAAGCACCGAAAGCCCCGGTGGATGAGAGACTTGCGCCCGTTGGGTGACCGGACAAGCTTCGACGAATGGGAGGTCTGTGGAGGTCTCCGCTGATTCGCCGTCAAAGGAAGGTGCCGGCTTGAGTGGGTCGTACTTCTCCCGTGCCGTCGTCCATCCGCGGATCGCCATCCCGTTCAAGCGGCTCTACAACGTGGTCTACGGTCACCGGCGTTGGGTGGCCGGGGCCCTGTATGCCGGGGTGACGGTCGTGGCCTACGCGGCCGGCTACCTCTTCAGGTTCGAGTTCCGGGTCCCCACGACCCACTGGATCCTCTTCCTCCAGACGCTGCCGATCCTGCTGGTCATCCGCGTCGCCACCAACACCAGCTTCCGGCTGTCCAGCGAGCGCTGGCGCTTCATCAGTACCGGAGACGTCCTCCGCCTGGTCAGCGCCACCGCGGTGGGGACGGGCGTCTTCTACCTCGTCACGCGCGTCCTGCCCTTCGGTTACGTGGTTCCCCGCTCCGTCATCCTCATCGAATGGACACTGACCACGTACGTGACGTGCGGCATCTGGATCCTCTACCGGACCGTCTACGAGGTCGCGAGACGTCACACGAACGGCAACGGCAAGGGTCGGCGAAACGCCATCATCGTGGGCGCTGGCGAGGCTGGGAACCTGCTCGCGCGCGAGCTCACGAGGTCTCCCTCGGGGGTCCGCGTCCTCGGCTTCGTGGACGACGACGCGCTGAAGTGGGGCTCGACGCTCCAGGGGTACGAGGTCATCGGGTCCACCGAGGACCTGCCCGAGATATCCTCGCTCCTGCGGGCCGACGAGATCATCGTGGCGATCCCCTCGGTGGAACCCCACGAGCTGCGCCGGATCCTCAACCGCTGCGAGGCGACCGGCCTCCAATTCCGCATCCTTCCCGGGATCGTGGACGTGATGGAGGGACACGTGCGCCTGAGTCAGCTCCGGGAGGTGCGCGTGGAGGATCTGCTGGGAAGAGACCCGGTCAAGCTCGAGCTCCCGGAGCTGGCCGAGGATCTGGGCGGGAAGACCGTCATGATCACCGGCGCGGCGGGCTCGATCGGCTCGGAGCTCACCCGCCAGATTGCGCTGCACGGTCCGGGGCGCCTGGTGCTCCTCGACCAGGCAGAGACTCCCCTCTACTACCTGGAGCTGGAGCTGAAGAACCGCTTTCCCGACGTGGAGGCGGAGATCGTCGTCGGCGATGTCGTGGACCCCTACGTCGTGGAGCGCGCCTGCAGACTGAACCGCCCCGACCGGGTGTTTCACGCGGCGGCCTACAAGCACGTGCCGATGATGGAGACCAACCTCCGGGCCGCGGTGCGCAACAACGTCCTGGGCACCTGGAGGATGGCCGACGCTTCGGCGCGGTGGGGCGCGGAGAAGTTCGTCCTGGTGAGCACGGACAAGGCGGTTCGCCCCGCCAGCATCATGGGAGCCACCAAGCGCCTGGCCGAGCTGGCCGTGCTGAACATTCAGTGCCGGTACCCGGACACGAGTTTCACGGCCGTGCGCTTCGGCAACGTCCTGGGCAGCGCCGGGAGCGTCATCCCCCTCTTCAAGAAGCAACTCGAAGAGGGCAAGGCCCTCACCGTCACGCACGCGGAGGCCAGCCGGTACTTCATGACGATCCCGGAGGCGGTCCAGCTCATCCTCCAGGCGTCCCTGATCGACGAGGTCCGGGGCCACATCGCCATGCTGGACATGGGGCAGCCGGTGCGGATCCTGGAGATGGCCCGGAATCTCATCCGACTGTCGGGCAAGGAGGTGGACGACGACAGCATCGTCTTCATCGGTCTGCGGCCGGGCGAGAAGCTCCACGAGGAGTTGCGCGCACCCGACGAGGAGACGATTCCCACCCGGATCCAACAGATCAGCGTCATCGCGGCGGCTCCGTCGTCCCGGGAGCTGGACGGGGACGCCCTCGCCAGCCTCATCGGGGCGCTCGATGGCGGCGTGGACTCGGAGGAGGAGCTTCGCTACCTCGTCCACGGCTCCTTCGACTTCATCGAGCTCCCGTCCGATACCGAGGGGTCGCTGACCGGGGCGGAGGCGGTTTGACGGGGGAGAGTCTCCGGCAGGACGTGACCGGTTCGATGGCCCTGAAGGTGGCTGTAGTGACGCCGCACTTCCTGGACGGAACCGCCCAGGGTCTGGCCGGGACCCGAGTCATCCGCGGGCTGTCGGAGCGCGGACACCAGGTCACGGTTCTCGTGCGCGGGGGCCCCGTCCAGGGAGAGGATGCCGCTCCCGAGGGGCCGGCGGACTACCACGGCGCCCTCGTCCATCGGGTGGCCCCGGACCCGGACCGGGTTCCGGCTTGGTGGGAGTGGCTCAGAGACAGGGCCGCCTCGTCACGGCTCTGGGACAAGGTCTTCGCGGCGGCCTCTCTCTGGCGCGGGTGCCGTCCCGAGGAGTGGGCCTGGGTGTCGGCCGCGGCGGACCGGGTGGTCGAGTTGCACCGCGGCTCCGGGGGGCTCGACGTCGTCCTGACGGTGCTGAACCCCCACATCGGTCACCTGGTGGGGCTGGAGGCCCGCCGGCGGGAGCCGGGTCTGGCTTGGTGCGCCTACTACAGCGATCCCTGGCCCCACCACCTCTATCCGGATCCGTACGTGTTCACCGTCGGGCCGGTGGCTCGCCGCCGGCTGGAGGGCGTGCTGGAGCGATTCCTCGCCGGGGCCGGAAGCTCCGTGTTCCCCTCGGATCGGCTTCGGGACCACCTTCTGCGGGACCGGCGGGCCCGGTTTCGCTCCCGGGCCTTCGTCGCGCCCCACCTGACGGAGCTCCGCGGGGCGCGGAGCCGTCCGCCGGGCGCCGCGCTCGTGGTGCGCCACGCGGGCTTTCTCATGAAGGAGCGCAGGGTGGAGCCCCTCTACGATGCTCTGCTCGTCATGGCCAACCGGCGCCCTGACGCACTGGCGGTCCTTCGCGTCGAGTTCGCGGGGCGTTACCCTGGGGGCGCCGTTCCGAAGCCTCCGAAGGCGCTGGAAGGGGTCGTGTCCTTCCTCCCCTGGATGCCGCCGGACGAGTCCGAGGCGTGGATGAGCGCCGCCGATGTCTGCCTGCTGGTCGAGGCGAAGCTGGAGGAGGGGATCTTCTTTCCGTCGAAGCTGTCGGACTATCTTTCGGTTCGACGGCCCATTTTGGCCCTCAGCCCGACGCGGGGCGTGGTCGCCGACGTGCTCCGGGCGGGCGGGGGCCTCCGGGTGGAACCCGACGACGTGGACGCCATCGCCGACGCCCTCACCCGGACCTATGACGCGTGGACCGCTGGGGATCTCGAAGCATGGGGGCCCACCGAGGAGCAGGTGAAGGCCTACTCGGCGGCGCGGGTGATTCCCGTGTACGAAGAGGCGTTCCGAATGGCTATGGAAGCCGTGCGGTAGAGACCCGCGGCGAAGCGCCCCTGACCTCACCCATGGAGTCGGTTTGAGACGAATCTGCGTCGTGGTCACGGCCCGGCCCAGCTACAGCCGCATCAAGACGGCGCTGTTGGCCATCCGCGAGCATCCGGAGTTGGAGCTCCAGCTCGTCGTCGCCGCTTCGGCCCTGTTGGACCGGTATGGCAACGCCGTCCGGGTCATCGAGGACGACGGCTTCGATGTCGCCGCCCGCGTGCAGATGGTGCTGGAGGGCGAGAACCTCCCGGCCATGGCCAAGAGCACCGGCCTGGGCATGCTGGAGCTGGCCACGGTGTTCGACAACCTCCGGCCGGACGCGGTCGTCACGGTCGCGGACCGCTACGAGACGCTGGCAACCGCGGCGGCGGCCGCGTACATGAACATTCCCCTGGCGCATGTCCAGGGAGGCGAGATCACGGGTTCCATCGACGAGAAGGTCCGCCACGCCGTGACCAAGCTCGCCGACCTCCACCTGGTTTCCACGGAGCGGGCGGGGGAGAGGGTCATCCGCATGGGGGAGAATCCCGACGCGGTACACGTCACGGGGTGTCCGTCCATCGACCTGGCCGCCGGCATCCTCGACTCCCCGGGGCTGGACTTCGATCCCATGGTCGCCTACGGCGGGGTCGGTGAGCCCGTGGACCTGAGCGGCGGGTACCTGGTGGTCCTGCAACACCCGGTGACCACCGAGTATCGCCTGGCGCGTCACCACGTGTTGGAGACCCTGCATCCCATCCGCGATCTGGGTCTGCCGACGCTCTGGTTCTGGCCCAACGTGGACGCCGGCTCCGACGGGACCTCCAACGGCATCCGCACCTTCCGGGAGGAGGAGGAACCGGACAACATCCACTTCTTCAAGAACATGGCGCCCGCGGACTTCCTCAGGCTCCTCTACAACGCGAAGTGTCTGGTGGGGAACTCCAGCGCCGGTATCCGGGAGTGCTCCTACCTGGGGGTGCCCGTGGTGAACATCGGCACCCGGCAGGCTGGACGGGACCGGGGCGCGAACGTCCTGGACGCGGACTACGATCGGACGGGGATCGCCGGCGCCGTCCAGGACCGACTCGGACGGGGGCGCTTTCCAAAGGACACTCTGTACGGCGACGGAAGGGCGGGCGAGCGCATCGCCGCCATCCTGGCCGAGGCGCCCCTGACCATCGAAAAGCGGTTGACCTACTGACATGCGTGTCGTTGCCCTCATCCCGGCGCGGGGCGGGTCGAAGGGAGTCCCGGGCAAGAACCTGAGGCTCCTGGGCGGGCGCCCGCTGGTGGCGCACACTGTGGAGCATGCCCTGGGCGCCCGGAGCCTGCACCGCGTGGTCCTGAGCACCGACGACGCCCGCATCGCCGAGGCGGGACGGGAGGCCGGGGCCGAAGTGCCCTTCCTGCGGCCGGCGGAGCTGGCGCGCGACGAGACCGCGATGATCGAGGTGGTTCTCCACGCCCTGGACTGGCTGGCCGAGCGGGGTGACCCGGTGGACGCGCTGTGCCTGCTGCAGCCCACCACACCCTTCCGCCGACCCGATGACGTCGATCGGTGCGTGGAGCTGCTGGCGGGTTCTGGCGCCGACACGGTGCTGTCCCTCCGGCGCATCCCCGACGAGCACAACCCTCACTGGGCCTGGGAGATGGACGGGAGTGGGCGGGTGCGGCTGGCCACCGGCGAGGCCGAGCCCATCTCCCGGCGCCAGGAGCTGCCGGTCGCCTATCATCGGGACGGGGCCGTGTACGTCACGCGCGCGGCCGTGATCCGGCGGCGGCGGAGCCTCTACGGGGACGTGGTCGTGGGCTACGAGTCGCCCGAGCCGAGGTGGGTCAACATCGACACCGAGGAGGACTGGCGGCGGGCCGAGGCCCTCCTCGGACAAGGAGCGGCCGCCGATGCGTGACGGGGGAACCGGGGCTGGGCCAGGGGCCGCCCGCCCCACCCCGGCAACGCTCGGCAACGTCCGCCGCGCGCGGGTCTACGGGAGCGCCGGGTCCGCCGGACAGGGGGGCGGCGTCTTCTACGCGCTGGCGGTGGCGGAAGCCCTGGCCGGCACACACGAGACCGAGCTGCTCTTTTCAGGCCCCATCGAGGCGGCGGACCTGCGGCGGGTGTTCGGCATGGATTCCGGCCGGCTGCACCTGGGTGTGGGGCGCGTGCCGCGGGGCCTCGTGGGGGAGTTGGTGGCTCTGGCGGCTCACCCCGCCACCGACGTGACCGTGATCCACGGGGCCTACGTGCCCCGCCTCCCGGGCAGGGGGCGCACGTTTCTGCTCATCGACTTTCCCCTGCAGCGAACCGTCTCGACGCTGGAGAGGCTGCGTCTGCGCCGCTGCACGGTCCTGGCCAACTCGGCGTTCACGGCGGAGTGGATTCAGAGGCGCTGGGGCGTGCCTGCCACGGTTCTCCATCCGCCGGCGCGGACGGTGACTCCCGCCGCCAAGGAGCGCATCATCCTCTCCGTCGGCCGGTTCCACGGTGGCGCGCGCTCCAAGCGACAGCTCGAGATGGTGGCGGCGTTCCGTCAGCTCCGGGAACGGGACGGGACCGAGGGGTGGCGGCTTCACCTTGTGGGCTCCGCGATGGACCACGCCTACGTCGAGACGGTCCGGGCGGCGGCTCGGGACCTGCCCGTGGAGTTGCACCTGGACCTGCCGGCGAAGGAATTGGACGACCTCTACGGCCGGGCCTCCCTGTACTGGCACGCCACGGGGCTGGGCATCGACGAGGGTGCTCGACCGGAGAACGTCGAGCACTTCGGGATCACCACCGTGGAGGCCATGTCCGCCGGCGCGGTGCCGGTGGTCATCCGCAAGGGCGGCCAGCCAGAGATCCTGGGGGACCCTCCCACGGGCCTGCTGTGGGACTCCGTGGATGAGCTCGTGGAGGGGTCGGTGGGCCTGATCAGGGATCCGGGTGCGAGGGAGGACCTGGCCGGCGCGGCTCGGCGCCGCGCCCGCGCCTTCGACCTGGCCGGTTTTCCCGCCCGTGTGCGGGAGGCCATGGAGTTGGCCGCATGAAGCTGTGCCTCGTGATCCCCGACGGCGTGGGGATACGGAACTTCCTGTTCACGGAGTTCGTGGATCGCCTTCTGGATTCCGGGCAGGTGGTGGCCTGGCACGCACTGCCCGAGTCCAGCGTGGCGTCGGTGGCGCGTCGCTGGCCGGGCGTTCGGTGGGAGCGCCTTCCTGACTACCGGGAAGCGCCCGGTGAGCGCCTGCTACGGAACGCCAAGACGTACTCACAGATCTACTGGCGCCAGCCGAGGGATCAGGCCCGCGTCATGCTCTCTTTCCGAAGGCCCACGGGGTCCCTTCGCCGCCAGGCCTTCGAACACGCGAGCCGGTGGCTCGGCCGCGCCATGGGATCCCGTCAGGGAACGCTTGCGCTGCACCGGGCCCACGGGGCCCTGGTGGAGAGGCGGCCGTACTTCCCGGCTTTCGCGGTATTCCTGGAGCGCGAGCGGCCGGACGTGGTCTTCTGCACCCACCAGCGGGCCAGCCGGGCCGTGCCCGCGATGCTGGCTGCGCGGCGCCTCGGCATTCCGACCGCTACTTTCGTGTTTTCCTGGGACAACCTCCCCAAAGGACGCATGGCCGTGCACGCGGACCACTTCCTGGTGTGGAGCGACCACATGCGGGAGGAACTGCTGGGCTTCCACCCCGAGGTGGACGCGGAGGCCGTCCACGTGGTGGGGACGCCCCAGTTCGAGCCCTACTTCGACGAGGACCGCCTGCTTTCGCGCGAGGCTTTCGCGGCCTCGGTGGGACTGGATCCAGCCCGGCGCATCGTGTGCTTCTCCGGCGATGATCGGAACACGTCCCCGGCGGACGATAGGTACCTGGAGGACCTGGCGCGGGCCGTGGCGCAACTGCCCGAGGCCGGGAGGCCCCAGCTCCTGTTCCGGCGCTGCCCCACCGACTGGAGCGACCGGTACGACCGGGTGCTCCAGGCCTATCCGGACATCGCCGTGTGCGACCCCCTCTGGCTCCACGGCGAGAGGGACTGGACGCAGGTCGTGCCCACCGCGGAGGACGCGGGTCTGCTGGCCAACGTGGTGCACCACTGTGACTTGGTGATCAACTTCGCCTCTACGATGGCCCTGGACTTCGCCATCGTGGGCAAGCCCGCGGTGTACGTGGACTACGATCCCCCTGGCGTGCCGTTCGATGGATGGACCTCCGAGGCCATCTACAGGCTCCCCCACTTCTCGACGGTCCATGACCTGGACCCCGTGCACTGGGCCCGAAGCCCCGGGGAGATCGCCAGCGTGGTGTCCCACGCGCTGGCGTTTCCCGACGACCGCCGGGAGGCTCGCGAGGAATGGGTCTCGACCATCGCGACCCGGCCCCTGGACCAGGCTTCCCGGCGCTGCGCGGACGCCCTCGCTCGCATCGCGTCCGGCGGCGTTCAGCCCGGGGCGTCGCCCGCCGCCCGCCACCGGGCCTCCGCGGGTCCGGCCCGCTAGGCGCGGCGCCCCACGTGCACGTCGGCTTCCTGTGCAACGAGTACCCGCCGCTGCCGGCCGGTGGAATCGGAACATCGGTCCAGAACCTGGCACGTGGCCTGGTGGACCTCGGACACCGTGTCACGGTGGTCGGATGGCACGCCCGTGGGGAGGCCTTCGACGACGGCGGGGTACGGGTGATCATGGTGCCGGAGAGCCGGGTGCCCAGGACGGGCTGGCTGATCAACCGCCTGCGGGCCCGGGCAGCGCTGGCGCGTCTGGTGAGGGAGGAAGCCCTGGACATCCTCGAGGTGCCCGACTGGGTAGGGCCGGGCGCCGGGATCCGTCCCGGCTGTCCGGTGGTCGTGCGTTGTCACGGCACGGCCACCTACTTCGGACACCTCACCGGGGAGGCCGTGCGCCCTTCCGTGCGTTGGGCCGAGGCCCTGACATTCCGGGGCGCCGACGCGCTGGGAGCCGTGTCCCGCTTCACGGCGGACGTGACCACGCGGCTCTTCGGACTGTCCCGCCCATTCCAGGTCCTCTACAACGGCCTCGATACGGAGCGGTTCACGCCCGGGGACGCCCCGGCTTCGCGGGAGCCGACGGTGCTCTACTTCGGCACGCTGGTGCGCAAGAAGGGGGTCCTGGATCTGCCCGCCATCTTCTCCCGGGTCGTGGAACTCTGGCCCGACGTCTGTTTCGCCCTCCTGGGGAGGGACTCGCGGGACCGCCGCACGGGCTCTGCCTCCACCTGGGCCCTCCTCCGCGACGCTCTCAGCCCCGCGGCCCGGGAGCGCACTGAGTACCTGGGCCGACTGCCGCCCGACGAGGTCGCGGCCCATGTGGCTCGGGCTGCGGTATGTGTCTTTCCGTCCTACGCCGAGGCCTTTCCCATGGCGTGGCTGGAGGCCATGGCGTGTGCCAGCCCCCTCGTGGCCTACGACATCGGCTGGGCACGGGAGAGCGTGGAGGACGGAGTGTCGGGCGTGCTGGTCCCTCCGGGGGACGCCGGGGCCGTGGCCCGGGAGGTGACGGCGCTCCTGGCCGACGCCGGCAGGCGCGCCGTGATGGGGGCCGCGGCGCGTCGGCGGGTGGAGACGCTCTTCTCCACCGAGGCGGTGGCCCGCCGGAGCATGGATTGGTACCGCTCGACCCTGGAGGCCCACCGTGCCCGGTGAGCCCCGCATCGCTCTGGTGATCTGTACCTACCGGAGGCCCGCGGCGGTGCTGACCCTGCTGCGGGCGCTGGCTGATCAGACCCGGGGTCCCGACGAGGTGTTGGTGGTGGACGGGTCCCCAGGGCCGGAGACCGCCAGGGTGCTGGAAGGGGCGGGCCTCCTCGAGGCGGACGGCTTCGCCTACGCTCAGGTGGGGGAGGAGGACCGAGGCCTCACCCGGCAGCGCAACTGGGGCGTCGCCCACACGCGTTCCGAGATCGTGGCGTTCCTGGACGACGACACGGTCCCGGAGCCCACCTACTTCGAGGAGGTACGGGCGTGCTTCGGGCGCCACCCCGATGCGGTGGGAGTGGGCGGGTATATGACCAATGAGGTCGCGTGGAGAGCCCCCGGCGTGGTCCGGGGCCCGGCGTCCATCTCCGTCTTCCGTCTGGACGGCTGGGAGCGCCGGGAGGACGTCCGCTGGCGGCTGCGGCGACTCCTGGGCCTGGCCAGCCCCCAGCCTCCCGGACGCATCCCCCGGTCGGGGCACGGGCGCCCGGTGACCTACTTTCCTCCCTCGGGGGAGGACCGCGAGGTGGACTTCATCGTGGGAGCAGCTTTCGCGTGGAAGCGGGACCTCCTGGAGAAGGAGAGCTTCTCCCGCTTCTTCGAGGGCTACGGCCTGTACGAGGACTTCGAGTACTCGGTTCGGGCCAGCCGGCATGGTGCCCTCGTCCTGTGCACGGCGGCCCGGCTGGGGCACCACCACGCGGAGGGAGGACGGCCCGACGCCGTGCGCTACGGGCGGATGGTGGTCCGCAACGGCTGGTACGTGTGGCGCAGCAAGTGGCCGCGCCCGTCCCTCGGGGACCGAGCGCGCTGGTGGGCCACGACGTTCCTGTTGGCCGGGTGTGTGGTCGCCGACGCGGTGCGAGGCCGGGAACCGGGACAGGCCCTGGCCCAGGCCCTGGGGAGGATCCAGGGTGCCGTTGGCGTCCTGCTGGACCCTCCCTGCGGACCGGCGGAGGAGCGGGATGGCTGACCCGCGGCCCGTGATCCGCGCGCGCCTCCGTGACGGGCTCGTCGTCGGGATCGACCGGTTCGCCGCCGGAGGCCACGAGGCTCTGGCGGTGGCGGACGCGGACCCCACCCGCGCCTTGCCAGCGCTGGCCCGGGGGCACCCGGGGGCGGCGGTGGCGTGGATCGACGAAGTCCTGGTGGAGCGGGTCGCGTCGCCGGACAGCTGGGCCGGCCGCCTGCGCCATCCCCTGGAGGTCCTGCACCTGGGCCGGACGTTCCGGGAGGCGGAAAACGCTCCGGACATGGGGCTTCTTCACTGGGACGCGCCGGCCCTGGTGCAGGCGCCGGAGGAGGGCCGCTTCCCCACCTGGCTGGTGTCCTCGGCGGCGGGCGTCACCTCCGCGGAGCTGCTCGCGCATCTGGACCTGGACGAGGGGGCGCCCTCGTTCAGAGCAGCGCTGTTGGATTTCGGCTACCGCGGATGGCGGGCGGGGGCGTTCGCGTACCACGAGCCGGCCCTCCTCGCGAAGGCGGTGCCTGCCGGCGCGCGCGCGTGCCTCCAAGGCCGCCTCACCGACGCCGAGGCTGCCTGGCTCGTCCGGCGCATGAAGGGCCGCAAGTGGATCCCCTTCTGGGCGTTGGCCCGTGCCAGGGCGGGGCTGGGGCTGCCCGTGAAGGCGCTGGTCTGCGGCGTCCTCGATGGCATGACCGGGCGTGGTGGGGGAAGCCCCGCCCCGGTGGCGGATCCGTCCGCCCTGGCACCGGGTCCCGCCTCAGCCGGTGCGCCGCCAAGGGTGGACGCGCTCATCCCCACGCTGGGCCGCCCCACGGAGCTTGCCGACGTGGTCCGGGATCTGGCGGCGCAAACCGTCCCGCCGACTCGGGTGCTCGTGGTGCATCAGGATCTCCCCGGCACCGGCGTCACCCGGGCCGCGGTGGAGGAAGCCCTGGCCGGCTCCTGGCCCTTCGAGGTGGTCCTGTCGACGTCGGACCGGGTCGGGGCGTGCAGGGCCCGCAACCTGGGACTCGCCAGGGTCGAGGCGGACTGGATCTTCCTGCTGGACGACGATGTCCGGCTTCCGCCGCGGTGCCTCGAGCACCTCCACGGTACGGCTGTCGCGTACGGTGTGGAGGCGGTGTGCGCGGCGGTCTACATCCCCCGTCTTGAGTCCGTGCCAACGGACATACGGGTCAGATCCTGGCCGAGCCTACCCTCTGGAGCCGCGTTTGTGTCCCGGCGAGCGGCTCAGGAGGCGGGTGGCTTCGACGAGCGGCTGGAGCACGGCTGGGGGGAGGACTACGAATGGGGCATCCGCCTGCGCCTGGCTGGGACCGAAGTGGCATTGACCTCTCACGAGCCCGTCCAGCATCTCAAGGCCGAAACGGGAGGCTTTCGTGCCCCGATCCGCCGGCCCTGGGACGACGATCCCGTCCGCCCCCGGCCCGCCCCCACCGTCGTCCTCTCCCGCCGGCTGCACGCGTCCCGGGAGATGCGGACGGGCTACCGGCTCTTCTACGCCCTGTCCCGCCTCGGCCGCACCGCCTGGTGGCGGTGGCCCCGGGAGGTCGTGCGCATCCCCGGGGAGTTCCGGCGTGCCCTCCACTGGGCCACGGAGTTGGAGGAGGGCGGGGTGAGGGACACCGGAGGACGCGGGTGAGCTCCGTGCGCCGCCTGTGCGTCGTGACCCACGTGATCCACTACGTCCATGAGGGGCGGCTGTACGCCTACGGCGCCTACGCCCGGGAGATCGAGGCCTGGGCCCGCCTGTTCCCGGAGGTGGTCCTTGCCGCGCCCCGTAGCGATGAGCCCCCACCGGGCGAGGCGAGAGCACTGGCGGCGGACAACATCACGCTCGATCCGCAACCCAGTTGGGGAGGCGTGGGCCTGGGGGCGAAGATCCGGGGCGCCTTGAAAGTGCCCGTGGCCGCCGTGGGCTTGTGGGCCACGGCCCGCCGCTGCGACGCCCTCCACATCCGGTGCCCCGGGAACCTCGGGCTACTCGCGGCGCTCCTGGGCCGGTTGCTGGCGCGCCGGCGGGTGGCCAAATACGCGGGGCAGTGGGGTCACTACGAGGGGGAGCCCGCGACCTTCCGGTTTCAGCGCTGGCTCCTTCGGTCGCGCTGGTGGGGCGCGCCGGTGACCGTCTATGGCACATGGCCAGGCCAACCCCCCCACGTCGTCCCCTTCTTCACGTCCATGTTGGACGACGCTCAGATCCGCCGGGGCGTGGAGGTCGCGTCCGCCCGGCCGCATGGCGCGCCCCGAGCCCGGATCCTCTTCGTGGGCCGACTCACGCCTCAGAAGAACACGGACGTGCTCCTCAGGGCCGTGGCTTCCCTGGACTCCGCCGACCCGGTCGAGGTTACTCTGGTGGGGGACGGGCCGGAGCGAGGCCGTCTCCAGCAACTGGCCCGGGAGCTGGGCCTGGAAGGGAGGGCGCACGTCGTGGGAGGCGTGCCCTTCGAGCGCGTCCTTGACGCCTACGCGAGTCACGACGTTCTCGTCCTGCCCTCCCAGACGGAGGGTTGGCCGAAGGCCATCGCCGAAGCCATGACCTTCGGCCTGGTGTGCGTGGGTCCGGATCGAGGCATGGTGCCGGAGATGCTCGGGGAGGGCCGGGGCTTCGTCGTACCCCCGGGGGACGAGACGAGCCTCGCCGCGCTCCTCGGCGACATCCTGCGCAGGCCGGAAGTCACCGCTGGTGTCGGCGCCCGGGCGTCGTCGTGGGCTTCCCGCCACTCCCTGCCCGAGTTGGAAGACTCGCTTCGCCGCTTGCTGTCGACCTGTTGGCGGGTGGACCTGGCCGCCTCGCCCACCGGGGGCGAGCCGCCGTCCCGTCAGGAGAGGGCACCGTGAGCGGAATCCCCGTCCTGCACGCGGTGGGCACCCTGGACCTCGGCGGGGCCGAGCGCGTTGCGGTCGGACTGGCCAACGCCTGGGCCCGGGCCGGTCAGGCGAGCCACCTGTGCAGCACGCGCCGGGAGGGTCCCCTGGCGAAGGAGGTGGACGGGGCGGTCGGCCGCCTGCGCCTGGACCGGCGTGCGCGCCTGGACCCCCGAGCCGTCCTCCGCCTGCGGAGCTATCTGGTCCGGCACGACGTTCTTGTCCTCCACGCGCATGGCCCCGCCGTCTACCTGAGTTGGCTCGCGTCCTGGCTGCCGCCGGGGGTGCCGGTCGTGTGGCACGCCCACCACGGTGCGCTGGCGGGTGGGCCCGCAACGCGCGCTCTGCGCGTGGTTTGCCGCCGAGTGGCCGCGGTCGTCGCGGTCACGCCGGAGCTGGCTCGGTGGGCCCAAGAGACCCTCCCCCTTGCGGGTCGCGAGGTCCTGTTCCTGCCGAACTTCGTGGAACCCGCGGCGGAGGGCGGCACTGTGGAGGAGTTGCCCGGGGAGCCCGACCGACGGATCGTATGCGTGGCCAACGTGCGCGAGGAGAAGGACCCCCTCAACGTCATTCGGGCCATGGCTCGGGTCGCCGCGCAGGAGCCCCGGTGGACCCTGCTGCTGGTGGGTGGGGTTGTGGACTCCGCGCTCTCGACCGAGCTGGATGCCGAGATCGTGAAGCTCGGTCTGGGGGGGCATGTGGCGCGCCTGGGCCTCCGCCAGGACGTGCCGGCGTTGCTGCGGAGTAGCCGGATCGGGGTTCTGCCCTCCTCGGCCGAGGGCTTTCCCCTGGTGCTTCTTGAGTACGGAGCCGCGGGTCTGCCGGTCGTGTGCACGGATACGGGTGCGTGCGCTGAGATTCTGGATGGTGGCGAGGCAGGGATCCTCGTTCCACCGCGTGACCCGGACCGGATCGCTGAGGAGCTTCTGGGCCTGATCCGGTCGGAGGAGCGTCGCCGCCAGCTCGGGCGGCGGCTTCGGCAACGTGTGGAGTCTGAGTACGGCCCGCGGCGGGCCGTCGGCTCACTCATGTCTTTGTACGAGCGGGTGCTCGCGGGGGGTTGAACCAACTTGGAGAATCAGACGCTCGCGCTGGAGACCCCGCGGGCCGGGCCCCGCCGGGCCGAAGCCGAGGGCCCCACGCTGACCGTGTTCGTCTCCGCATTGGGGGCCCACGCGCTGCTCGGCCTGGCCATGACACGGAGCCTGCTCCTGGCCCAATTCCACTTCTACACCGTGGCCGGAGTCGGTGTTCTGCTGGCGCTGTCGGGGCGCCGCGTCCGGGGCGTCCTCTACGTCGTGGCCTATGCGGTGGCCTCGGAGGTGCTGTGGCGGAGGACGGACGGGGCGCCGTTCTATGAGGGCGCCAAGTACCTGGCGGCGGGCCTGATGCTCCTGTCCCTCACTCGCTTCCCTGGCCGGGTGCGACTCAAGATACTGCCCGTCCTTTTCTTCATCCTCTTCCTCCCGTCCCTGACCGTGACCCTGTCGACGATGCCGCTGAATCAGGCGATCGATCAGACCAGCTTCTACCTGTCGGGCCTGTTCATTCTCGCCGTG
>DASWKP010000199.1:0-2444 GCA_036396575.1 Longimicrobiales bacterium
CGCTCTCGGCGTCACGGGCAACGTCATGGGATGGGGTCCGGCGTTCCTGCTCGCTGAGCTGCTGGCTCCGCTGGGATCGGTTTGGCTGGGTGCGCTGAAGATCACGATCGTGCCTCTGGTCGTGATCCAGGTCGCCGCCGCCGTGCTGGGCGCACCGAGCGGAGGCCGGCTGGGGCGCCTGGCCGCTCGGGCGTTCGGCCTGTTCCTCGTCATGCTCGTGGCCGCCGGGGCGTTCACGGCCTTCGTCGCCCCGGGTGCCATGGCCATCTACAGCCCCAGCGAAGCCACGGCGGAGGCCATCCGGTCGAGCATCAGCGGCGACGTACCGGGGCTGGATCAGACGGCGTCCACTCTGTCCTGGACACTCTCCGTCCCATCCGTCATGGGCATGCTCACGGGGGAGCACCTCCTCTCCCTCTTGCTCCTGGCGGGCCTCGTGGCGATGGCGCTTCGTCGCCTGCCCGAGGGCCGGAGGCGCCGCGTGAAGAGCGGTGTCGACGCCGCCTCCGTCGGGATCCTGAAGCTGGTCCGCTTGATCCTCATGGCCACGCCCGTCGGCGTCTTCGTCATCGTCCTTGCCATGGCGCTGGAAGCGGGCGTGGCCACCGCCGGCGTGGCCGTGGCGTTCGTCGTGCTCGCCTCCTGCTGGCTTCTCTTCGCTACGCTCCTGCTCTATCCCATTACCGTGGCCCTGAGCCGGTGCTCCCTGAGGGACTTCGCCCGGGCCCTGGCGCCGGCTCAGCTCGTGGGGGTGAGCACGCGATCCTCCCTGGCGGCCCTGCCGGCCCTCGTGGAGCAGGGCGAGCGGCAGCTCCGCCTCCCCGTGGAGGGGACGGGAGTGGTCCTCCCCCTGGCGGCCTCCCTCTACAAGGTGGGCCGTCCCCTCCAGACCACCTTCGAGCTGGTCTTCCTGGCACACGTCTTCGGAGTGGACCTGTCCGTCACGGTGGTGGCGGCTTTCATCTTGACGATCGTGATCCTGAGCGTGGCGGACCCGGGCATCCCGGGAGGGCCAGGAGGGATGAGGAGCCTTCCCGCCTTCCTGGCGGCGGGCGTCCCCATCGAGGGCTACCTCTTCATCCAGGCCCTGGGCACAATCCCCGACATCTTCGAGACGCTGGTCCACGTCACCGCCTATATGAGCGCCGCCGTGATCCTGACCCACCCCGGTTCGGAGAACGCCCTCGCCGACGCCCCGGCCGGAGACGCATCGGGAAACGCCTCCGAACGCGGGCACCTTACACGCGGAAGCCGCACGTGATCCACTTCGTCATGACCGGGATCAAGCGTGGCGTGATGGAGGACTTCCTGGCCTTCGAAGGACAGGGCCTGGCATCGAGGATGACGCTGGTGACCTGGGAGGAGCTGGCCGGGACCACTGAGCTCCCGCCCGGCACCTGGGTCCTGGCCGACCTGGACGGGCTCGGGCCGGCGGGCATGAAGCTGGCCAGCTCCGCGCACCGGGCCCTGTCCGGGGCCAGGCTGCCCACCTTGAACCATCCCGGGCGCACGCTCCTTCGGTTCGAGCTGATCGAGACGCTACACCGGGAAGGCATCAACGGCTTCCGAGCCGCACGGGCCACCGACGACCTCCGGCCTCTGAGGTCCCCGGTCTTCGTGCGAGGAGCCTCCGACCACTACGGCTCCATAGGAGACCTTCTCTACTCCCCCGAGGAGGTTCGGCACCTCCTCGAGCGCGCTGAGTCGGCGGGCTTGGCGCTGGCGGACCTCATGGTCGTCGAGTTCCAGGACACCGCTCGCGCCGACGGCCTCTACAACAAGTACGGCGCCTTCGTCGTCGGAGACCGGGTCTGCCCGCAACATTACCTGCGAGGCAAGCCCTGGATGATCAAGCACAACCAGAGCGAGTTCACGGAGGAGATCGTCGAGGAGGAGTACAGGTACGTGAAGGACAACCCCCACGAGGACGCTCTCCGAGACGTGTTCCGCCTCGCCGGCATCGGATACGGGCGGGTGGACTACTCGGTGGACCGGGACGGTGCGCTACGGATCTGGGAGATCAATCTGTGCCCCATCGTCGGCGAGACACGGACCTCCACGGCCCGCTCCTCGCCCCCGCACCTCCGTCCCCTCCGGCAACGGGCCAAGGACATCTTCCAGGAAGAGATCACCAAGGCCTTCGAGGCGGTGGACGAGGAGGCACCGGCTGACCCGGAGCGCTCCGCCCCGTCCCGGGCGTCCGGCGTGGCCCTGGACGTGCCGCCGGAGATCCGGTCCGGCGTGATCGCCGAGCTGGCTCCGAAGACCGGCGGAGAGGGCCTGCTCCAGCTCATCCGGGCCAAGACCTTCTTCGGGCGGCGGTGGTGAGGCGGCATGCGTGTCCTTGTTGCGGGTCGCGGCCACCCCCTGCGACGCGCTACTCGCCTCCCCCACGGACACGCCACATCACCGCGTGATTCTCGCCCGTGGGCGCGCGCGACCAC
>DASWKP010000200.1:0-2121 GCA_036396575.1 Longimicrobiales bacterium
CGCGCCAGTTGCGCCACCCGCTCCTGGCCCCCTTCCCTCGCCTCCTCCAGGATCTTGCGGACGTGGGAAGCCAGCCGTGGCTCCCCCCAGCGGTACCCGGTGGCCAGCTCCGCGCTGCGGGAATCTCCCTCGTCCGCTCCCTGGATGAGCGCCCAGGCGGCGGCCTCGTCGTAGTACGGCGATTCCGGGTCGGGCAGCCCGTACCTCGGCTCCGGGTCGTTTCCCGCGTCTTCCTTGACGAAGGCTCTGGACACGATTGCACCTCCTCTCGGCTGATCCTCGACGATCCGCACGATCGAATCCCCACGCGGTACCCCGGAGAGGGACCCGTCACTCGCCGCCGACCCGCGCCAGGACCCGCCTCGCCACCTCGACGCCCCGGTGCTGGGCCTCCTCGAAGAGGGAGAGCCCTTCCACGTCCGAGTTGGCGTAGTACACGGGCCCATCGGCCGCCCCGAGCCTCCGCCGGGCGCCCGACGCCAGGAACCCCGGCGAAGGCCTGGGCATGGCATGACCCATCCGGAACACGTCGATCCTGGAGACGCACTCCCGGATGTCCGGGTGTGCCCTGGCCAGGTCCGCCAGGATGAAGTCCCGCCATTCGCCCCAGCTCCGCCCGACCAGCAGCGCCCGGGCCTCCCGGGGAGGCAGGTCCGACATCGCCAGATACCAGGTCCACACCGAGCGCTCCCGGTGGGTGCGAAGCGTCTGGTGGTCCGCCACCACGTAGCCCAGCGACGGCGAGTCGTGGAGCACGTTGTCCCACGCGAGGGGCGTGCCTGTCTCCCGCGGCGGCCGGTCCAGGGTGAGGTTGGCCGTGAGCCAGGGCGAGTAGTCGAAGTCCACCTCAGGTGCGCCCTCGACCACGAAGCGCGCCACGAAGGAAGGCGCCGCCCACACCACGGCGTCGCACAGGTAGTCGGCGTCCGCGGTGATCACGCGGGCGCCGGAGTCGGCGGCCTCGACGCGCAGGACCATCTGGCCGGTGCGCACCCGGTGCCCGAGGCGCTCGAGCAGGCGCCGCACCACCCACCCGTTGCCCTCGGGCCACGCTAGCGGCCCGAGCTCCTCGTCGGGGCGGGAGGCGAAGTAGTGGACACCCGCCCAAGCGGACGTGTCCCGGGACGAGGCGCCGTAGTCGTCCCGGCAGGCGTAGTCGGCATACCACAGGAAGGACGGAGCCCCGTACCCCTCCCGCCGCAGCCAGGCATCCAGGGAGAGGGTGTCCAGGGGGGAGGAGGACGGCCTCCCCCCGGCCGAGGGGATCGTGAACTCCCCGGTGGACCGGAGCTCCCGGACGTGCTCCTGGAAACGGGCGAAGTCCCGCTGCTCCGCCGCCGTCTCCGCAAGCGTTTCCTCCAGCCCCGGAAGCCACCTTCCCCAGCGGAAGACGCGGTACTCGGGCGAGTGGACCAGGGTGGCTTCGTCCCAGACGCCGTCCCGCAGCACGCCCAGCTCCTCGAAGAGCTCCCGGGTGAGCGGGGCGGAGTCCGGCCCCGGCACGGGCACGTAGTGGGCGGCGAGGGGAAAGGCGGAGACGTCGTTCTCTCCGGAGCGGGCGTTCCCGCCCGCCTGGCCCTCCATCTCCAGGACCAGGTAGTCCTGGAAGCTCCGGCGCTCCATGTGCCAGGCGGCCGACAGACCGGCGATGCCGCCGCCCACGACGATCACCGGCACCCTCTCGACGCGTCGGGCGGCGGCCCGGTCCGCGCTCGGGGACCCGCCACGCGCGCCACCCCGGAGCCGATGGCCCAGGGCGCCGCCGTCGTCCAGGAAGCCGCCCGCCACCGGCCGGTCGGTCTTGCGGCCGCACCCCACGAGGGCCACCGACGCGAGCCCGGCCAGGAAGCCCCGACGGGAGAGGCTCACCTCTCGATCCGCCTCCACTCTTCCTCGTAGTAGCGTACCAGCACCTGGTCGTCGAGGCGGTTGGGCTCCGCCTCCACGGGCGTCATGTCCAGGGGAAAGTCGAAGAGCTGGGGCACGATGTCCGGCGTGAGGAAGCGGAGACCGGAGGGCAGCCTCGACGGGGGCGTCCAGCCTCCCCGCCCCGCCAGCACGAAGCCCCACTCGCCGAAGGCCGGCACGTAGACGTGGTACGGCCACGTGGCAAGCCCCGCC
>DASWKP010000201.1:0-6933 GCA_036396575.1 Longimicrobiales bacterium
CGCCGCTGCATCCACTGTGGCTACGTTGCACCTCCTTGAAATAGCGTTGCTATTCCTACGTCGGCGCGCCTTGCCACAGCGGCGCATCGACGCCCTCGGTGCTACCAAGCTATTCCTGAGCGGGCCCTTACATGCCCTCCATCCTCAGGTGCCGGTGCAGGAAGGCCCACGCATCCGCGATCTCCTCGATGCGCATCCAGGTGGGCTTGCCCGCGCCATGTCCCGCGCGGGTCTCCACCCGCACCAGAATGGGACGGTCGCACCCCTGGGCGTGCTGGAGGGAGGCCCCGAACTTGAAGCTGTGCCACGGCACCACGCGGTCGTCGTGGTCCGCCGTGGTGATCAGCGTCGCGGGGTGGCACACGCCGTCCTGGACGTTGTGCACCGGTGAGTACGCCCGCAGGGCCCGGTACTCGTCCGCGTTCTCCGAGAGCCCGTAGTCGCTGGACCAGGAGCGGGCGTTGAGGCTCGCGGTGTGGTAGCGGAGCATGTCCAGGACGCCCACCGCGGGAAGCGCGGCGCCGAACAGCTCGGGCCGCTGAATCAGGCTCGCCCCCACCAGGAGCCCGCCGTTGGAGCCCCCCTGGATGGCCAGTCGCGCGGGGTAGGTGTAGCCCTGATTCATGAGCCACTCCGCAGCCGCGATGAAGTCGTCGAAGACGTTCTGCTTGCGGAGCTTGGTGCCCGCCTCGTGCCAGGCCTCGCCGTACTCGCCGCCGCCCCGGAGGTTGGGGATGGCCAGGACGCCCCCGGCCTCCATCCACACCAGGCGCCCGACATCGAACGCCGGGGTCAGGGAGATGTTGAATCCGCCGTAGCCGTACAGGAGGGTCGGGTTCTCGCCGCTCAGGACCAGGCCCCTGCGGTGCGTGATGAACATGGACACCCGGGTGCCGTCCGCGCTCTCGTAGAAGACTTGCGTCGTCTCGAAGGCGTTGGGGTCGAAGTCCACGGCAACCCGCTTCCACAGCTCGTCGTCTCCGGTTTCCACGTCGTAACGGTGGACCTCGCCGGGGTTCGTGAAGCTGGTGAAGCTGTAGAAGGTCTCCGAGTCGTCGGCGTGGCCGCCGAACCCGCTCACCGAGCCGATTCCGGGAAGCCCCACCGTTCGGACCGGCGCGCCGTCTCCGTCCAGGATACGGATCTCCGAGCGGGCGTCCACCAGGTAGTGGGCGGCGAACCTGCCGCCGACGTAGCTGGCTGCCTGGAGGGTCTCGTCGGCCTCGGGGATGACGTCGGTCCACGTGCCGGGACGCCGCACGTCGATAGCCACCACCCGCCACCGGGGCGCGTCCTTGTTGGTCTGGATGAAGAACCGGGGCCCGTCGTTGCCCACGAAGGTGTAGAGCGCGTCCCACTCGTCCAGAAGACGGACCACCGGGCCGCCACCGCGGAGATCCCGGTAGTAGAGCGCGTTCTCCGAAAAACCCTCCGAGACCGTGATGACGAGGTAGCGTCCGTCTTCGGAAACCGAGGCGTATGGGTTCCAGCGGGGCTGGTCCGGCAGGGCGAAGACTTCGCGGTCCTGGTCCTGGGGGGTTTCCAGCGCGTGATGGAAGACCGATACCTGGGCCTGACCGTCCCCCCGGCCGTCGGCGCCTACGGGATAGCGGGAGTAGTAGAAGCCCGAGGCGTCCCGGTCCCACGAGACGTCCGTGAACTTGGTGAAGTCGATGAAGTCGACCAGATCCTGGCCTCCGGCCACGTCCCGGACGTGCCACGTGCGCCAGTCGGAGCCGCCGTCCGAGCGGGCGTAGGCCACGTAGCGGCCGTCGGGGCTCACGGACAGGCCTGCCAGGGCGACGGTCGCGTCCTGGGAGAAGCCGTTGGGGTCGATGAGGACCCGCCCCTCCCGGTCCAACGACTCCGTCACGTACAGCACGTTCTGGTCCTGGAGCCCGTCGTTGCGGAAGTAGAAGTAGCGATCGCCTTCCCGAAACGGGGTGGTGAAGCGCTCGTAGTCCCACAACTCGGTGAGGCGCCGCTTGAAGCGCTCCCGGGCGTCGATCCCCTCGAGATACGGTTGTGCCAGCTCGTTCTGGGCCTGGACCCAGGCGGCGACCTCCGGAGAATCCAGATCCTCCATCCACCGGTAGGGGTCCTGCACGGACTCGCCGAAGTACTCGTCCCTGTGGTCTGCCCGGGGGGACTCGGGATAGGTGAGACGAACGTCGGGGACGACGTCGGGTTCCCCGGAGTCGGCCCTGTCGCAGCCGGCCGCGCTGGCCAACACCAGGAAGGGGACGAAAAGCCGCCGGAACGGGTGTGCGCGCTCGATCATTGAGCTCTCGGAATTCACCGGGGAAGGACCTGGCTTTCACGGATCATGGATCAAAGTCGAGTGGACTCGCGTCCCAGACAACCCTGGCGCTCGGCGGAGGAATCAACAGATTTCGGATTCCCGACCCGCCATCCACCTGGAGGCTCCATGACCATTGGACCGCGCACCCCGTTCCTCATCGCCACGATGATCCTCCTGCCCGTCGCCGGTTCGACGCCGGCCCACGCCCAGGAGGAGCCCGAGCACGACGCCGGCATGCACGAGATGCACATGACCCGGCTGGGCTCCGTGGTGACGGATCTCGCCAACGACCTGACCCAGGTCCGCGACAAGCTCGTCAGTCTCGCCCAGGCCATTCCCGAGGGGACGTACGACTGGCGGCCCGCCGAGGGCGTCCGCTCGGTGTCCGAGGTGTTCCGCCACGTGGCGTCGGACAACTACTTTCTGCCCGCCGCCCTTGGCTCACCCGCCCCCGCCTCGACGGGCATCCAGCCCGACAGCTACCAGTCCGTGCTGGACTATGAGGCGCGCGACGCGAGCCGGGACCAGGTCATCGAGGCGCTGGAGGCCTCATTCGAGCACCTCCTGACGGCGTTGGAGGCGGCCGATCCCGAGACCTTGGGCGAGAGCGTGCATATGTTCGGACAGGACTTCACGCGCCAGGGGGTGTGGCTCCTGACGGTGACCCACGTCCACGAGCACCTGGGCCAGATGATCGCCTACGCCCGCTCGAACGGGGTCGCCCCTCCCTGGAGCCAGTAACGGCGAGGTAGCCCGGCGCCGCGAACCCTGGCGCGCTCCCTCTCGATGACGAGATTGGACCCCCATGGAGCCGCTGCCGCCCCTCGACCCGTCATGGAACGATTGCCCCATCGGGCTGCCCGATCCCGAGGTCGGGTTCCTGGGCGCCGTCGCGACGCAAGGCGCTTCCTCGTGGAGGGCACCGGGCCCCCGAGACGAAGGCTCGGCCCTCGCGCCAGGCGAGCCGTCCGCGCCAGCGTGGACCATCCGGGAGCGCACCGAAGGGCACCTGGCGCTGACGGTCACGGTCTCAGCGGAGGAAGACCCTGACGCCTTGACGTTGTGGTTCACCGCTCGCGCCGCCGCTCCGTGCCGGGTGGAGCTCCTCACGGTCGCGGTGGACTTCCTCGAGGTGCCCGTGGGGCCTCGGGTCCTCGACCGGTGCCTCCGCCCGGGGCTCCTGGGCGCGGCGACACTGGGGACGGAGCTGCGTCTTCCCGATCACTCCCCCCTCCTGGCCCAGTGGCGGGGCGGCGGCGGGCGTACGTCGTACGAGCTGCGAAACGCGCGGGGCTTCGCCCCCTGCCGGCTCCACTGGAAGCGGGGGCGCCTGCGCGTGGGGATGGTCCTGGACGCCGCGGCGCTGCATCCGAGATGGCGCCACGATCTGCCCGCCTTCGTGGGCGCCCCCGAGTGGCCCGTCGGCCGGACGCTGTCCGTGGGGCTCCGGCTGACCCGTTCGCCAGCGGCTCGGGGCCGCCCTCTGGTCGTTCCGGCCCGCCTCCCCCGGGGCGCCGAGGCGGCCGCCGCCTTCACCCACCACTGCGACTTCGACGACGTCGGGCGCTTCCGGCTCTTCCTGGACGGCGACGCCGGCGGAGGCGGATGGCTCGGACGCGTCCTCAGATGGTCGTGGGGCGTGTTCTCCCTGGCGTCGACGCCGGAGAACCGCCCCGCGGTTCCGTCGCTGGCCGACCCGGACTATCTGGAGTGCGTGGAGCGCCTCCACGCCGACGGGAGCGAGATCGTGCCGCACGCGCTCCAGGACACCTCGGCCCTGGAGGTGAGCCCGGAGCTGTTCCGCGCGACCCTGGCCGACTTCGCCCGGCGTTGGGCTCCCGGCGCGTGGATCGATCACGGCATGTCCATGCGCTATTGCTACTCGATGGGCGGGGCTGAGAACGAGGACTTCCGCCTCCTGGATCGGCTCGGCGAAGCGGGCATCGGGGTGCTGTGGTCGTACCACGACGTGCGCTCCGTGCCGGGCGCCAGCCTGAACATGCTGAACCCTCCCGGTGGCCTGATCTGGCGCCAAGCGGCCAGGGCCGTGGGACTGCTGGCCAGGGGGCGGGTGCTCGTGGGGGGACACTACGCCCGCTCGCTGCTGTATCTTCTTCCCGCGGGACGCTTGGTGGGAGCCCTCCGTGAGGTGGCGGCGGGGTGCCGGGCGCTGCTGGAGCGCGCGACCGGTCCGGGTCGAACCCGGCTGGGCAAAGCCGCCTTCCGCTTCGGCCGGGCGCTTCGCGTCCTGGTGTCGGGCGGCGGGTCCAGGGCAGGCAGCGGCCCAGGCAGCGGGCCAGGCAGCGGGCCAGGCCGCCGCTGAGGCAACAGGTCCAGCCCCGGCTCTGGAGCGCTGGCTGTGCCCGGTGGCGTACCCCGAACGGGGCGTGCCGCTGAGCCAGGCGCGTGAAGACGATCCGCTTCTCTTCTGCACGCAGGAGGCGGTGCACCTCACGGAGATGTACGCTGGCGACGGGCTCGGTCGGCTCGTGGAGGAGCGAGGGATCCACATCGCGCACGGGTACGTCCTGAATGATTTTCGATACGTTGCGGGCATCTTCCGGGAGGCGGCCGGACGGGCTCGCCTGGCAGCCGAGTGGACCGGCTTCCTGGACCGTCTCGAAGAGGCGGTGCGGAGCGGCGTCGTGTGCAACCCCCTCGTGGGCGAGCTGGCGCGCTACATGAGCGCTCTCCAGCGCGTGACGGTCACCCCGGCGGACGGCGGAGTCGTCGTAACGAACCACGGCTCCTCGGACATCGAGGGCTTCACGCTCCTGTTCGAGCCCGGGACGCCGCCGGAGTCCATCGCCTGGAACGGAGCGGACCCGGGGGGCACACGCGCCTGGCCGGACTGGCTGGCCGTGTGGGGTATGCTGCCCGCGCGCGCCACGACGGCCGTCACGCAGGGGATACGATGAAGCGCACCGGCACCCACGCCGAGGTCATGAGGAGGGCCCGCGCGATCGAGGCGGCCCTACCCGAGGACGCGCCACGCCTCGCGGTCCTGGCCACCTTCACCGCCGGCACGTTGGCTCCGTACCTCACGGTGGACAGCCACGACGCCGGGTTTCCTCTCCGGCCCTGGATCGGCCCCTTTGGCCAGCTCGAGCAGATCGTGATGGCGGAGGACTCGGGCCTGTGGGAGGCCGACCCCGCCGCCGTATGGATCGCCCTGCGCGTGGAGGACGTGGATCCCCACCTGGCCGTGGACGTTCCGGATCTGGACGCGGGGCAGGTCGCGGCGCGCCTGGACGCCGTCGGGCGGCGGGCCGTGGGTGTGGCCCGCGCTGTCCGGGAGCGGAGCGGCGCCTGCATCCTGGTCTCCAACCTGTTCGTGCCGCCCAAGCTGGCCTTCGACCCGTTCGACGCCAGCCAGCCCGACGGACTCGGCCACCTCGTGGCCGCCAGCAACCGGGAGCTGGCCCGGGACCTCACCGACGTACCCGACGCCTATGTCCACGACTGGGCGGGCTTCATGGCCCGCTTCGGCTGGGACGCGGCCCATGACGCCCGCATGTTCTACATGGCGCGGGCGCCCGTGGGCACCGACGCCCAGCATGACCTGGCGCGGAGCGTGGTGCGCCTCGGGCTGGGCGCCATCCGCCCTCCCTCGAAGTGCGTGGTGGTGGACCTGGACAACACGCTGTGGGGGGGCGTGCTGGGGGACGACGGCCTCCGGGGCATCCAGCTTGGCGACGACTATCCCGGCAACGTGTTCAAGGACGTCCAGGCCGCCCTGCTGGGGCTTCGGCGCCGCGGCTACCTTCTGGCGATCGCGTCCAAGAACGACGACGGCCTGGTGAGGGAGGTCCTGCGCGCGCATCCGGAGATGCTGCTCCGGGAGGAGCACTTCGCCGCGATCCACGCCGACTGGGAGCCCAAGGCCCGGAGCCTGCGGGCCATCGCCGAGGAGCTGAACATCGGCCTGGACTCCCTGGTGTTCGTGGACGACAACCCGCTGGAGAGAGCCCAGGTCGCGGCCGAGTTGCCCATGGTGACCGTGGTCGAGCTACCCTCCCAGCCCACGGGGTACCTCGACGCCCTGCGGGAGACCTTCGAGCTCGACCGTCCCGCCCTCCTGGCGGAGGACCGGCGGCGCGCGGACATGTACCGTGAGGAGCGGGAACGGCGCAGGCTCAACGAGGGAGCCGGGTCGGTGGAGGAGTTCCTGCGCGGCCTGGACATGTGCGCCGAAGTGGGCCTGAGCGACGCTGGCACGCTGGCCCGCATCCACCAGCTCATCAACAAGACCAACCAGTTCAACCTCACCACCCTTCGCCACTCCCTGGACGAAGTGAGCCGGCTGTCCGACGCACCCGACGCCCGAGTGGCCTGGCTGCGCCTGAGCGACCGGTTCGGCGACTCGGGGCTCGTGTGCGTGGGCGTGCTCCGCCGGGAGGAGAGCGCCACCTGGCGAGTGGACACGCTCCTGATGAGCTGCCGGGTCATGGGGCGGCACGTGGAGCAGGCGTTCTTCGCCTACCTCGGCGAACAGGCCCGGGAGGCCGGGGCCACACGGTTGGCGGCGCACTTCATCCCCACGGAGCGGAACGGCATGGTGCGGGAGCTCTACGAGACGCTGGGCATGACCCTGGAGTCGGAGACGGAGGACGGTCGCCGGGAGTATCGCA